>NZ_JBAMDC010000279.1:0-8743 GCF_036961605.1 Streptomyces sp. KLMMK | reverse complement strand
TCACCAGGACCCCGTCGCCGAGCTCGGCGGCGACGGCCGCGGACTGACCGTGCGGCAGGGCGAGGAAGACGACGTCGTGCCCGGCGAGGACCTCGGCCGTCGTGGGCTCCAGCACGCGCCCGGCCAGGGGCAGCAGGTGCGGCTGCACGGTGCCGAGCCGCTGGCCCGCGTTGGAGTTCGCGGTGAGGGCACCGATCCGCACGCCGGGGTGCGCGAGCAGCAGGCGCAGCACTTCGCCGCCCGCGTATCCGCTCGCTCCTGCCACTGCCACACGTACTGCCATCGGGCCCCTCCTGGTCGATGGCATGACTATACGAATAAGCGAAGATTTATGCAATGCCACCTATCAGGGCGGGCGCCCGGGAGTCCCGACATCGATCCGGCCGCGCCGACGCCGGCGGGAAACGCCCTCTGACCTGCGGCTTCGCAAGCCATCGCCGGACCCCGGGCCCCGCGATGCCATACATGGCGCCATAAATGGCTCGTAATGGCGCCACACATGCGTCATGATGGCACTCATGGGCAGCGCGCCCCACGGCCCCCGCAGGCCGCGGGGCGCGCGTTTCGTGGGGTGAGCCGTCAAAAGGGGTCGGAATCATGGAGACAGCGCAGAGTCGGCAGCAGGCGGCACCCGGCGCCTTCGGCGCCTTCGCCCGCTTCGTGCTCTGCGGCGGCGGGGTGGGGCTGGCCTCCAGCTTCGCCGTTGCGGCCCTCGCCTCCTGGATTCCCTGGGTCCTGGCCAACGCCCTGATCACCGTGGTCTCCACGCTCCTCGCCACCGAGCTGCACGCCCGCTTCACCTTCGGCGCGGGCGGGCGCGCGACCTGGCGCCAGCATGCGCAGTCGGCCGGGTCCGCGGCGGCCGCGTACGTGGTGACCTGCGTGGCGATGCTCGCCCTGCAGCAGCTGGTGGCGGCACCCGGTGCGGTGCTGGAGCAGGTCGTCTACCTGTCGGCGTCCGCGCTCGCCGGTGTCGCGCGGTTCGCGGTGCTGCGCCTCGTCGTCTTCGCGCGGAACCGCTCGCAGGCCGCGGCCGCCGTCCGCACCACCCACCGCCCTCTGCAGGCGACCGTGGCCCGCGCCTCGGCCCCGTCCGGCACCGCGGCGCTCTGCCGCGCCGCCTGAAGCGCGCGGTCCCGGGCGGGGTGTCAGTGGTTCCGCATACGGTCTGCGCATGGTTGATCAGAAGCCCCCCTTGCCCCCGATCCACGACTTCGCGACCTGGGAGCCCGTACTACGGCTCCTACGGGCCGGCAACGCGCAGGGGCAGGCAGCCCGTTCGGTCCGCGTGGCGGGAAGCATCGGCAGGGGCAGCTGGAGTCTGCCCCTGCAGCGGCGGCTGCCGCCGCCCGGCCGGGCCGCCCGGGCCGAAGACATGCAGGACGAGTTCGACGCGGTGAAGCGGGTGCAGCGCGCGCTGGCGGACGCCGGCGTCGACGGCATCTCCTTCACGGCGGAGATCTCGCCGGCCGGGAAGGCCGCGCTGCGCCTGCTCGGGCCCAGCCCCGCCGTGGAGCCCGGCATCGGCACCCCGCACCCGGGGACGCTCATCCTCGTCGAAGGCGCCCTGCCCGAGCCCTGCCGCCGGCTTCCCGAACCGGCGCCCGGAGCGGTGCCGGCCCCTTCGGCGGATCCCGGACTGCTGGAGCGGACGCTCCGTGAGCGGCTGCCCCGCGCCGTCGGCGCGACGGAGGCGGAGATCGCCGCTGCGGAAGCGCGCCTCGGCATCACCCTGCCCGAGGAGCTCAAGGCGCTCTACCGGGTGACGCGGGCACGGTGGGAGGACCGGGGCGACGACCACGAGGCGGCGCAGCGCGAATGCAGGGCGGTCGGCTGCGAGCTCTTCGCGCTGGACGACCTGTACGTCGCCGACGCGTCGTCCCGTCACTGCCGTTGGGAGTTCGCGGCGATGGAGGCGGTCGTCACGCCGCCCGACGCCGCCGTGCAGGGCCTGGTCGGCTCGCCCGGCTGGATCGTCTTCGGGGACAACGGCGGCGGCGACCGGCTGGCGGTCGACCTGACCCCCGGCCCGCAGGGGCACGTGGGACAGATCATCATGGTCGGTCACGAGGAGAACGTCGGCGCGTCCCTGGTCGCCGATTCGCTCACCGACATGGTGCTGAACCGGCTCAGCGAGCGGCGCGGCGGCTCGGGCGGGGACGGGCCGCCTGTGGTGGCCCACGTGAACATCCGGAGCCTGCCGAGCGTCGAGGCGGCCGCGCATCCCGGCTTGGAGGTGCTGTCCATCGGCGTATGGGACAGGGAGCCGCTCAGTCTCGCTCCGGTCGCCGGACTGCCCCGCCTGCGGACCCTCGCCGCGTACCCCGGCACGCTCGCCGACCCGCTGGAGATCGCCGGGCTGACCGGCCTGGAGTTCCTGGATCTCGGCCCGCAGGAATGGCGCGTCCTCCTCGGCGCCGGAGCCGTCCCGCGCAGCCTGTCGGCCGCCGCCATCAGGGTGCACGGCGACCAGGACCCCCTGGCCGTCGTGGACGTCGCCAACGAGATCCTGGCTCTCTGGGACCGGCCCCGGATCATCCGGACGGTCCTCGAAGGCAGCCTCGGCGCCGTGCCGTAGGGAGGCTGCGGCGGCGGTCCGGCAGGAACGGAACCGCCCCGGCCGGGCGCAGTGCCGGCCGGGGCGGAACGGTTTTCCGTCGCGCGGGCGCGTCAGCCCAGGATCGCCAGAGCCTGGTTGAGCGTCGCCGACGGGCGCATGACGGCCGAGGCCTTCGTCACGTCGGGCTGGTAGTAGCCGCCGATCTCGGCCGGGGAGCCCTGCACCGCGATGAGCTCGTCGACGATGGTCCCCTCCTGCTCGGTGAGCGTCTTGGCCAGGGGGCCGAACGCCTCCGCGAGCTGGGCGTCGTCGGTCTGCTTCGCGAGCTCCTGGGCCCAGTAGAGCGCCAGGTAGAAGTGGCTGCCGCGGTTGTCGATGCCGCCCAGGCGGCGGCTCGGCGACTTGTCCTCGTTGAGGAAGGTGCCGGTGGCGCGGTCGAGCGTGTCCGCCAGGACCTTGGCGCGGGCGTTGCCCGTGGTCGCCGCGAGGTGCTCGAAGCTGGCCGCGAGCGCGAAGAACTCGCCCAGGCTGTCCCAGCGGAGGTAGTTCTCCTTGACGAGCTGCTGCACGTGCTTGGGAGCGGAGCCGCCGGCGCCGGTCTCGAACAGGCCGCCGCCGTTCATGAGCGGGACGACCGAGAGCATCTTCGCGCTCGTGCCGAGCTCCAGGATCGGGAAGAGGTCGGTGAGGTAGTCACGCAGGACGTTGCCGGTGACGGAGATCGTGTCCTCGCCGCGGCGGATGCGCTCCAGCGAGAACTTCGTCGCCTCGACGGGCGACATGATCTCGATCTGCAGGCCCTCGGTGTCGTGCTCCGGCAGGTACGCCTTGACCTTCTCGATGAGCTGCGCGTCGTGCGCGCGGTTCTCGTCGAGCCAGAACACGGCCGGGACGCCGGTCGCGCGGGCGCGGGTGACGGCCAGCTTGACCCAGTCGCGGATCGGCGCGTCCTTGGACTGGCACATGCGGAAGATGTCGCCCGCGCCGACCGCCTGCTCCAGCACGACGTTGCCGGCGCCGTCGAGGACGCGCACCGTACCGGTGGCGGCGACCTCGAAGGTCTTGTCGTGGCTGCCGTACTCCTCGGCCTTCTGCGCCATGAGGCCGACGTTGGGCACGGAGCCCATCGTCGAGGGGTCGAAGGCGCCGTTGGCGCGGCAGTCGTCGAGGACGACCTGGTAGACGCCCGCGTAGCTGCTGTCCGGGAGGACGGCGAGGGTGTCGGCCTCCTGGCCGTCCGGGCCCCACATGTGGCCGGAGGTGCGGATCATGGCCGGCATGGAGGCGTCGACGATGACGTCGCTGGGGACGTGCAGGTTGGTGATGCCCTTGTCGGAGTCGACCATCGCCAGGGCCGGGCCCTCGGCGAGCTCGGCGTCGAAGGAGGCCTTGATCGCGGCGCCCTCGGGCAGGGCCTCCAGGCCCTTGAAGATGCCGCCGAGGCCGTCGTTCGGGGTCAGGCCCGCGGCGGCGAGCTGCTCGCCGTACTGCGCGAACGTCTTCGGGAAGAAGGCGCGGACCACGTGGCCGAAGATGATCGGGTCGGAGACCTTCATCATCGTGGCCTTCAGGTGCACGGAGAACAGCACGCCCTCGGCCTTGGCGCGGGCGACCTGCGCCGTGAGGAACTCGCGCAGCGCGGCGACGCGCATGACGGAGGCGTCGACGACCTCGCCGGCGAGCACGGGGACCGACTCGCGCAGGACCGTGGTGGAGCCGTCGTCACCCGAGAGCTCGATGCGGAGCGTGCCGTCCTCGGCGATGACCGCGGACTTCTCGGTGGAGCGGAAGTCGTCGACGCCCATGGTGGCGACGTTCGTCTTCGAGTCGGCCGTCCAGGCGCCCATGCGGTGCGGGTGCGTCTTGGCGTAGTTCTTGACCGACGCGGGGGCGCGGCGGTCGGAGTTGCCCTCGCGCAGGACGGGGTTGACCGCGCTGCCCTTGACCTTGTCGTAGCGGGCGCGGATGTCGCGCTCCTCGTCGGTCTTCGGGTCGTCCGGGTAGTCCGGCAGCGCGTAGCCCTGCGCCTGCAGCTCGGCGACCGCGGCCTTCAGCTGCGGGATCGAGGCCGAGATGTTGGGCAGCTTGATGATGTTGGCACCCGGCGTCCTGGCCAGCCGGCCGAGCTCGGCGAGCGCGTCGTCGATGCGCTGGCCCTCTTCGAGGTACTCGGGGAACTGCGAGATGATCCGGCCGGCCAGGGAGATGTCGCGGGTCTCCACAGTGACCCCGGCCGTCGAGGCATAGGCCTGGACCACGGGCAGGAACGAGTGCGTGGCCAGGGCCGGCGCCTCGTCGGTGTGCGTGTAAATGATGGTCGAGTCAGTCACCGGGTGCTCCGCTCCACGTCTGTAACATTGCTCGACATCAAGATATCTCGTGGCGGAGCCCCCCTCGACAGGACCCTGGCCACATCTGCGGAACGGGCCCGCCGCCGCGTTCCGGCTGCGGGCCCGGCGCCCCGGGAGCCCCGGGTCAGCTCATTCCGCCGCCCAGGGACTCCAGCAGCTTCCTGAGGCCTGCCGCGAGCGCTTCGCGCTCCTCCTCCGTGAGGGCGGCGAGCAGGCCCTCCGAGGTGGCGAGGTGGTCGGGCAGGGTCTCGTCCACGAGGGCGCGGCCCTCGTCGGTGAGCTCGACGACGACGCTGCGGCCGTCCGAGGCACTGGGCCTGCGGCTCACCAGGCCGCGGGCCTCCAGGCGGTCCAGACGCTGGGTGATCGCTCCCGACGTGACCATCGACGAGCGCATCAGCTCGGCCGGGGTCAGCCGGTGCGGCGCGGCGCTGCGGCGCAGCGTGGCGAGGACGTCGAAGGATGCCGGATCAAGGCCGTGGGCGTTGAAGGTGCGGCCCGTTTCGACGTCGACGAGCCGGGCCAGCCGCTTGAGCCGCCCGAGCACCGCCATCGGGGATACATCCAGGTCAGGGCGTTGCACAGCCCACTGTTCGAGTACGCGGTCGACGTGATCTGCCATCGGGCCAGGGTAGTGGACCGGACGCAACTGTCTTAGCAGTGAGGTACCTCACGCCGCTTCGCCCGCCTCTCCGGCCCCAAAATAGCTTAGCGGTGAGATACATTGCTTTAGTGCTAAGCAATCGAGTCGGAACCCTGCTGCTCACCGCCCTCGCGCCTGCCGTCTGGGGCACCACCTACCTCGTGACCACCGAGCTCCTCCCCCCGGGGCGCCCGCTCCTCGCGGCGGTCGTCCGGGCCCTGCCCGCCGGGCTCGCGCTCGTCGCCGTGACGCGGCGCCTGCCGCAGGGCGTGTGGTGGTGGCGGGCGCTCGTGCTCGGCGCCCTCAACATCGGCGGGTTCTTCGCTCTGCTGTTCGTCGCCGCGTACCGCCTGCCCGGCGGGGTCGCCGCCACCGTCGGCGCGATACAGCCGCTGCTGGTCGCCCTGCTCTCCGCCGGCCTGCTGGGCGAACGGCTCTCCCCCCGTACGCTGATCGCCGCCGTCGCCGGCGTCGCCGGGGTCAGCCTGCTCGTGCTCCGGGCCGAGGCGCGGCTGGACGTCCTCGGGGTCGCCGCCGCGGTCGGCGGAGCGGTCGTCATGGCTGCCGGAATCGTCCTCAGCAAGCGCTGGGTCTCCCCCGCGCCCCTCCTCGCGACCACCGGCTGGCAGCTCGTGGCGGGCGGCCTGCTGCTGCTCCCCGTCACCCTCTTCGCCGAAGGCCTGCCGCCCGCGGCGCCGACCGCCGCGAACCTGGCCGGATACGCCTACCTCGCCGTCATCGGATCCGCCCTCGCCTACAGCCTGTGGTTCCGCGGGATCCGGCTGCTCTCCCCCACCGACGCGACCTTCCTCGGGCTGCTCAGCCCGCTCGTCGCCACGGCGCTGGGATGGCTGATACTCGATCAGGAACTCGGCGTCGTCCAGGGCTTCGGCGCGCTCGTCGTCCTGGTGTCGCTCGTGGTGGCCCAGCTCCGGCGCGGCGCGCCGGGCCCGGCCCGCACGGAACGCCCGGCCCCGAAGGTGCCGGACCCCGAGCCCGCCACCCGGTGACGTCACCGCCCGCCCGTCAAGACCCAGTGATTCCCTTCCGACCAAGGAGCTGACAGCTATGCGCATCACCGTCTTCGGAGCAGCCGGCAACGTGGGCAGCCGCGTCGTGACCGAGGCGCTGTCCCGCGGCCACGAAGTCACCGCCGTCGTACGGGACTCCGCCCGCTTCGGCGAGCTGCCGGCGGGCGCCACCGCCCGCACCGGCGACGCCTCGGACCCCGCGGACGTCGCACGGCTCAGCGCCGGGCAGGACGTCGTGATCACCGCGACCCGCCCCGCGCCCGGCAGCGAGCACCAGCTCCTCGCCGTCACCCAGGGGCTGCTGGCCGGGCTCTCCGGGACCGGCGTCCGGCTGCTGCTCGTCGGCGGCGCCGGCAGCCTGACCCTCCCCGGCACCGACGGCACGACCGTCATCGACGGGCCCGGCTTCCCCGCCGACTGGCGGCCCATAGCCCTGGCCTGCAACGACCAGCTGGCCGCCTGCCGCGCCGCCGAGCACGGCGTGGACTGGGCCTACCTGAGCCCGCCCGCCGTCCTGGAGCCGGGCGAGCGCACCGGCCGCTACCGCCTGGGGAAGGACGAGCTCATCGTGGACGCCGAGGGCAACTCGGCGATCTCCATGGAAGACCTCTCCGTAGCCCTCCTCGACGAGGCCGAGAAGCCGGTGCACCACCGGACGCGGTTCACGGTCGGGTACTGACGACCGCGAAAAGGGTGGCGGACCGGCCCGTGGGAGCCGGTCCGCCACCCTTTTCGTCAGCGGCCCCGCTGCGCGCCCTGCAGGCGTTCCAGTTCGCGGCGGTCGCGTTTGGTGGGGCGGCCCGTGCCGCGGTCGCGGACGGCCGTCGCGGCCACGTGCTCGCGCGGCGGCTCGGGCGGGGTGTTGTCGACGTAGCACTCGGCGGCGACGGGCGCGCCGACCCGCTTGCTGATGAGCCGCGACACCACGACGATGCGCTCCCGCCCGTCGAGGCGCACCCGCACCTCGTCGCCGGGGCGCACCGCCTGGGCGGGCTTGGCGCGCTCGCCGTTGACGCGGACGTGGCCCGCACGGCAGGCGGCACCCGCCGCGGAGCGCGTCTTCGTGAGCCGCACGGACCAGATCCAGCTGTCGACCCGGACCGGCGCGGCGCCCTCGCCTGAAGCAACTACTGAAGCCATGCTCCGACTGTAGGGCCTGTCCGGCGGATCACGACGACTCGCCGGGGCACGGGGACGTCACCCTCCGGGGCATGCGGTCTCGAACGCCGTCCGCAGCCTGCTCACGCCCTCCGCCAGCTCGGCCGTCCCGGCGACCGCCGCGAAGCTCAGCCGCAGGTGCGGGGCCACGGACTCCGCCGGGTGGTACGGACCGCCCGAGGCCACGGCGACGCCGGCGCGCAGCGCGGCCGCGGACAGCGCGGCGTCGTCGGTGCCGTCCGGCAGCCGGGCCCACACGTGGAAGCCCCCGGGCGGGACGAAGTCGACGGATACGGCGGGCAGTTCCCGGTGCAGGGCGGTGAGCAGCGCCTCGCGCCGGACGCGCAGCTCGGCGGCGGTCGTACGCCGGTGCCGGGTCCAGGCGGGCGAGCCGACGAGTTCGAGGGCGGCCTCCTGCAGCGGGCGCGGCACGAAGAAGCTGTCCACGACCTGGACGGCCCGCAGGCGTTCGAGGACGGGCCCGCGGGCGGCGAGGGCCCCCACGCGCAGGCTCGGCGAGGTGGCCTTGGTGAGGGAGCAGACGTGGACGACGATGCCGTCGGGGTCGTCCGCGGCGAGGGCGGGCGGCAGCGGCGGCGCGTCCTCGTGGGCGAGGCGGCGCGCGAAGTCGTCCTCGATGACGAAGGCTCCGGCCTCGCGGGCCACCCGGATCACCTCCGGCCGCCGGTCGTCGGCCAGGACGGCGCCGGTCGGGTTCTGGAACAGCGGCTGGCAGACGAAGACGCGGGCGCCGCTCGTGCGGAACGCCTCCGCGAGCAGGTCGGTGCGCACGCCGCGGGCGTCGGTGGGCACGGGTACGGGCCGCAGCCCGGAGGCGCGCGCGGCGGCGAGCATGCCGGGGTAGGTCGGGGATTCGACGAGGACGGGCGCCCCGGGCGGGGCGAGGGCCCGCAGGGCCGCGGTCAGGGCGCTCTGCCCGCCGGCGGTGATCAGCACTTCGGAGGCGGCGACGGTGCCCGCCGGGCCGCCGATCTCGCGG
>NZ_JBAMDC010000278.1:0-8747 GCF_036961605.1 Streptomyces sp. KLMMK | reverse complement strand
GCACCCGCATCCGTGACGGCGCGAGTACGGCGCCCAGCCTCCCACCGGCCGCACCGCCAAGCCACCGGACCCGAGCCCCCACCCCTCCCCCCGCTGCCAGCCTGCTCTGACCCGCACCCAACCCACGGATCTCAACCCCCGGCCCCGGCCCCCCGCCCCGGCACCCACCCCCTCACTGCCCCGCTGTACACCGCTCGCGGGGTAGCCGTGACGAAAGGGGGCGAGGCCTCCCCTCCGGGACCTCGCCCCCGCCCGCCCGCCGGCGGCTCAGCAGCCGACCGTGAAGCGCTGGCGGCGGTGCCGCGGCGTCTCGATCTCGTTCAGGAGCGCGACCGCGTAGCCCTCGGCGGAAATGCTCGACGTGCCGTCGGCGCCGGCCGGCAGGTCGTCGCCGCCGAGGCGGAAGGTGCCCGTGCGCTCGCCGGGCAGGAAGAGCTCGGAGGGCTGACGAAGGTCCGGTCGACGTCCGCCGACAGGGCGCGGAGCGCGTCGAGCAGTTCGACGTGCGCGGACGCCTCGGGCTTCCACTCCTCGGCGCCGCCGACGAAGAGCAGGTGGCTGCCCGCCGCGCGGCAGCTCCGGCGGCTTCACCCGGCTCGCGGACCGGATGGAGGAGGCGGGGCTGATCCACCGGGACCCGGACCCGGACGACCGCCGGGCCGCGCCCGCCGTGCTGACGGAGGCGGGCGAGCGGCCCTGGACCGCGCCCTGGAGCGGATCCTGCGGAAGCTGCGGGACGCGGGGTAGCGCCGGGGGCGGACCGGATGCCCCGGCCCGCCCCCGCCTCCCCCTCTCCCCCGGGCCGTCGCTTACGCGGCGTCGGTGTCGTACGCGTAGAACTTCCTGTGGTCGATCATGTCGGCGGGGGTGACCCGCTGCCCCTTCTCGCTCCACGGCTTCATGGGCTCGTTGAGGGCGACGATGTCCTTGACCGGCTCGACCGGCAGGTAGGCGGGCGCCTTCGGGTGGCGGCGCTGCCAGTCGGACCACAGCTTGTCGATGAAGCAGTGCAGCAGCCAGAACACCGGGTCGTTGGGCGACATGCCGGTGTTCATGTGGCCGCCGACCCAGCGGTGCACGGTGTTGTGCGGGCCGGTGTTGCCGTTCGCCCAGCCCTCGACGAGGTTGCGGAAGCCGGCCTTGGAGGTGGAGTTCCAGGGCGCCTCGTCGTAGTACGGGGCGGCCAGCGCGGCCTCGACCGTGGCGGCCGTGGGCAGCTGGGGCGTGGTCTTGCTGCGGCCCATCTCCCGCATCAGGAAGGGGCGTTCGTCAGCCTTGAAGTAGATCGGCCAGCGGCCGCCGCTGTACGCGAACGGGCCGTCCATGACCTGGGCGTCGCGCTCGCGCCCGTTGCCGCCGAGGAAGTCCGGGGCGAAGACCGGGTCGGACAGCGAGCGGTTGACGGTGAAGTCCCAGTACGGGAGCGTGACGGCCGGGTTGACGGACTGCAGGTCCCGCTCGAAGTCGAGCAGGAACTGCCGGTGCCAGGGCAGGAACGACGGCGAGACGTGACCGGTGCGCTCCTGGTCGTCCAGGTCGCTCATCACGAAGCGGTCGTGGATCTCGACGTACTTGTCGTAGCCGCCGCGGCGCTTGAGCTCCAGCAGCGCCTCCACGAAGTCGCGCCGCTCGGCCTTGGTGAGCTTTGCCTGGTTCTTGCGAACTGCCATGAGAATGTGGCCCTTTACGGAATCGGGATCAGCCGGATCGGACAGATGAGCCGGATCAGACGGATCAGACGAGGTTGGCGCCGCGCAGCGCGCGCACGGCGGCGCGGGTCACCTCGTACGGCGACGCGAACACCTCGTAGTGGTTCATCACGCTGATCCAGCCGTTGCCGCGCGGCATGATGTGCAGCGGGCGGCCGTCGACGAAGACGGCGATGCCGAAGTCGTGGTGGCCGCCGCTGCCGGAGGTGAGCCGGCCCTCGATGCGACGGCCCTCGTAGATCTCGTCGAACGGCTGGTGGCCACCGCCCTCGTGGCCGTGGTGGTCGTGCCCGCTCTCGGCGGCGAGGGCCTGCGCGGCCGGTCCTGCGAGCACGATTCCGGCGGCAGCGGCGGCGGTACGGCCGAGCATGCGGCGGCGGGTGAGGTCGGACACCCGGGTCCCCCTTCAGAAGAAACGTTCCTTCCGACCAGGAGGTCCAGCTCGTCGAGCTCCCCCGACCCCCGACCGGCGTAGATGATCATGAACGTAACAGATCTTCGGGAAGAGCCGGACATGTGGCGAGATACAGCCAATATGAGGCCGTATTAATAAAAGGCCCTTCCGGAAAGAGGCGGCGCGAAACCCGGGCAACACAGGAGAACCTCACGCACATGCCTCACACGACCGGAAGATTTCCGGCACATCAGCCAAAGCGTGGTATGCCTCACCAAAAGCCACGAGGCCCTCGCCGACCAGGTCGGCGAGGGCCTCGTAGGAAGAACCTCGTGGGGGACGAGGGGGCGGAAGGTCTAGAAGACCGACTCCGCCTCGTCCATCCGGTTCGCCGGCACGCGCTTGAGCTCGGTGACGGCGTCGGCGATCGGCACCATCTTGATGTCGGTGCCCTTCAGGGCCGTCATCTTGCCGAAGTCGCCGCGGTGGGCGGCCTCGACGGCGTGCCAGCCGAAGCGGGTGGCGAGGACACGGTCGTACGCCGTGGGCGTGCCGCCGCGCTGGACGTGGCCGAGGATGACCGGGCGGGCCTCCTTGCCCAGGCGCTTCTCCAGCTCGGCGGCGAGCTTGGTGCCGATGCCGGCGAAGCGCTCGTGGCCGAACTGGTCTATGGCGCCCTTGGCGTATTCCATCGAGCCCTCGGCGGGGTGCGCGCCCTCGGCGACACAGATGACGGCGAACTTCTTGCCCCGGGCGAAGCGCTCCTCGACCATCTTCACGAGGCCGTCGACCTCGAAGGCCCGCTCGGGGAGGCAGATGCCGTGGGCGCCGCCGGCCATGCCGGACTCCAGGGCGATCCAGCCCGCATGGCGGCCCATGACCTCGACGACCATCACCCGCTGGTGGGACTCGGCGGTGGTCTTGAGGCGGTCGATCGCCTCGGTGGCCACGCCGACGGCGGTGTCGAAGCCGAAGGTGCGGTCCGTGGAGGAGATGTCGTTGTCGATGGTCTTGGGGACGCCGACGACGGGCAGGCCCGCGTCCGACAGCATCCGGGCCGCGGTCAGCGTGCCCTCGCCGCCGATCGGGATGAGCACGTCGATGCCGTACTCGCGGGCGAGCTCCTTGGAGCTCTCGCAGGCCTCGCGCAGCCGGGCCCGCTCCAGGCGGGAGGAGCCGAGGATGGTGCCGCCACGGGCGAGGATGCCGCTGACCGCTTCCAGGTCGAGCTTGCGGTGCCGTCCGTCGAGCAGGCCCTTGAAGCCGTCCTCGAAGCCGATGACCTCGTCACCATGGCCGACGACCGCGCGGTGCACCACCGAGCGGATAACAGCGTTCAGGCCGGGGCAGTCGCCGCCTGCGGTGAGAACTCCGATGCGCATCGCGTGCTGTGTCTCCTGCTCTGGGGTCCCCCCTACCGAAGGTAAGGGGATGGTACATGTGAGCCGTGCCGATTGTTTCACGGTCCGATGGGTAGCGGCGCACCCCGGGCCGCGCCGGTCCCGGCCTCCGCCCCTGCGGGCCCTGACGCCTTGCTGACGCGCGCCTTAGCCAGGGGCGCAGGTATTGTCAAGAGGTCAAGCCCACCATAACGGGTAATTTTTAAGCCGAAGCACACGGCGAAGAAACACCGAAGAACACGGCGATGGAGCAAGGAGAGCACGCGTGACGCGCAGCGTGTACGTGACCGGGACCGACCGGGGCGACGGGCGCCAGGTCATCGAGCTGGGAGTCATGGAGCTCCTCACCCGTCAGGTGGACCGGGTGGGCGTGTTCCGCCCGCTCGTCCACGGCGACGGGCCGGACCGCCTCTTCGACCTGCTGCGGTCCCGCTACCGCCTGGGGCAGTCCGCCGGGTCCGGCCACGGCATGAGCTACGAGGAGGCCTCCGCGCTGCAGGCCGAGCGCGGCACGGACGAGCTCGTCTCGCGGCTGGTCGAGCGCTTCCACGCGGTCGCCCGCGACTACGAGTACGTGCTGGTGCTCGGCACCGACTACGTCGGCTCCACGCTCCCCGACGAGCTCGCCCTCAACGCCCGCCTCGCCAACGAGTTCGGCGCCTCGGTGATCACGGTCGTCGGCGGCCAGGACCAGACGGCCGAGTCCGTGCGGGCCGAGGCGCGCAACGCCTACCGCGCCTACGAGGCCCTGGGCTGCGACGTCGTCGCCCTGGTCGTCAACCGGGTCGCCCCGGCCGACCGCGAGGCCGTCGCCGAGCGCCTGTCGGCGAGCCTGCCCGTCCCCTGCTACGCCCTCCCCGAGGAGGCCGGGCTCTCCGCGCCGACCGTGGCGCAGATCGTCCGCAAGCTGAACGCCGAGGTGCTGCTCGGCGACGACGCGGGCCTGGCCCGCGACGCCAAGGACTTCGTCTTCGGCGGCGCCATGCTGCCGGTCTTCCTGCCCGCCCTGACCGAGGGCTGCCTGGTCGTGACCCCCGGCGACCGGGTGGACCTGATCGTCGGCGCCCTCGCCGCGCACAGCGCCGGCGCCCCGCCGATAGCCGGCGTGCTGCTGACCCTGGACGAGAAGCCGGGCCCGGACATCCTGGCGCTGGCCGGCCGGCTGGCCCCGGGCACCCCGGTCGTCTCGGTGCCGGGCGGCTCCTTCCCGACCGCGGCCGAGCTGTTCGCGATCGAGGGCAAGCTGGACGCGTTCTCGCCGCGCAAGGCGGAGACGGCCCTCGGCCTGTTCGAGCGGCACGTGGACACCGCGGAGCTGACGAACCGCATCGCCGTGGCCCGCTCCAGCCGCGTCACCCCGATGATGTTCGAGCACGAGCTGATCGAGCGCTCCCGCTCGGCCCGCCGCCGCATCGTCCTGCCCGAGGGCACGGAGGAGCGCGTGCTGCGCGCCGCGGACGTGGTGCTGCGCCGCGACATCTGCGACCTCACTCTCCTGGGCGAGGAGGGCGCGATCCGCAAGCGCGCGGGCGAGCTGGGCATCGACCTGGCCGCGGCGCAGATCATCGACCCGCAGACCTCCCCGCTGCGCGAGCGCTTCGCCGAGATCTACGCCAGGGCCCGCGCCCACAAGGGCATGACCGTCGAGCTCGCGCACGACGTGGTCACGGACGTCTCCTACTTCGGCACCCTGATGGTCCAGGAGGGCCTGGCCGACGGCATGGTCTCCGGCGCGGTGCACTCCACCGCCGCCACCATCCGCCCGGCCTTCGAGATCATCAAGACCGCACCGGGCGCGCAGATCGTCTCCTCGGTCTTCTTCATGTGCCTGGCCGACCGGGTGCTGGTCTACGGCGACTGCGCGGTCAACCCCGACCCGAACGCCGAGCAGCTCGCGGACATCGCGATCCAGTCCGCGGCGACCGCCGCCCAGTTCGGCGTCGAGCCGCGGATCGCGATGCTGTCGTACTCCACCGGCACCTCCGGCTCCGGCGCGGACGTCGACAAGGTGCGCAAGGCCACCGAGATCGTCCGCGAGCGCCGCCCGGACCTCAAGGTCGAGGGCCCGATCCAGTACGACGCCGCCGTGGACGCCGCGGTCGCCAGGACCAAGCTGCCCGGCTCGGAGGTCGCGGGCAGGGCCACCGTGCTGATCTTCCCCGACCTCAACACCGGCAACAACACCTACAAGGCCGTCCAGCGCTCGGCCGGCGCCGTGGCCGTCGGCCCGGTCCTGCAGGGCCTGCGCAAGCCCGTCAACGACCTCTCCCGCGGCGCGCTGGTGCAGGACATCGTGACCACGGTCGCGATCTCCGCGATCCAGGCCCAGGGCGAGGCCGGGAACGGAACCGCGCCGGGCGCGCCCGCCGTCTGACGCCCGTAGGCCGTACGGGACCGGCGCCCGGTCCCGTACGGCCGTCCCCCACCGACGTCCGAGACCCAGCCCCCCGAGACCCCCACAACCCGGAAAGCGTTCATGACTGCCAACCCCACCCGAGTCCTCGTCCTCAACTCCGGCTCCTCCTCGGTCAAGTACCAGCTGCTCGACATGGCCGACGGCGCCCGGCTGGCCGTGGGCCTGGTCGAGCGCATCGGCGAGGAGACCTCCCGCCTCGCGCACACCCCGCTCGCCACGGGCGGCGCCAAGCGCGAGCAGGAGGCGCCGATCGCCGACCACGAGGCGGCGCTGCAGGCGGTCGCCGCGGAGCTGGCCGCGGACGGGCTGGGCCTGGACTCGCCGGAGCTCGCCGCGATCGGCCACCGGGTGGTGCACGGCGGCCAGAAGTTCACCGCCCCCACCGTGATCACCGGCGAGGTGCTGGCGGAGATCGAGCGGCTCGTGCCGGTCGCCCCGCTGCACAACCCGGCCAACGTCACGGGCATCCGCACGGCGCAGGCGCTGCGCCCCGACCTGCCGCAGGTCGCCGTCTTCGACACCGCCTTCCACACCACGATGCCGGAGGCCGCCGCCCGCTACGCCATCGACGTGGCAACGGCCGACGCCCACATGGTGCGCCGCTACGGCTTCCACGGCACCTCGCACGCCTACGTCTCGCGCGAGACCGCGAAGCTGCTGGGCAAGGACCCCTCCGAGGTCAACGTCATCGTCCTGCACCTGGGCAACGGCGCCTCGGCCTCGGCGGTCGAGCGCGGCCGGTGCGTCGACACCTCCATGGGCCTGACCCCGCTGGAGGGCCTGGTCATGGGCACCCGTTCGGGCGACCTGGACCCGGCGGTCATCCTGCACCTGTCCCGCAACGCCGGGATGTCCACCGACGAGATCGACGCGCTGCTCAACAAGAAGAGCGGCCTGATCGGCCTGTGCGGCGACAACGACATGCGCGAGATCCGCCGCCGCATCGACGAGGGCGACGAGCGGGCGGCGCTCGCGTTCGACATCTACGTGCACCGGCTCAAGAAGTACATCGGCGCCTACTACGCGGTCCTGGGTACGGTCGACGCCGTGGCCTTCACCGCCGGCGTCGGCGAGAACGCGGCGCCCGTGCGCGAGGCCGCCGTGGCCGGCCTGGAGGGGCTGGGCCTGGCCGTGGACGCCGGCCGCAACGCCGTCCGGTCCGGCGAGCCGCGCCTGATCTCCCCCGACGGCGCCCGCGTCGCGGTCGCGGTCGTGCCCACCGACGAGGAGCTGGAGATCGCCACCCAGACGTACGACCTGGTCAGCGCTTGATCGCCGGCCATCCCTCGGTCGTTCCCACAGCTCGAATATTCCGCTCCGAAACAAACCGATAGGATCTGCCCCATGCGCCGTTCCAAAATCGTCTGCACCCTGGGCCCCGCCGTCGACTCCTTCGACCAGCTGAAGACGCTGATCGAGGCCGGCATGAACGTGGCCCGCTTCAACATGAGCCACGGGACCCACGCGGAGCACGAGGAGCGGTACCACCGCCTCCGCAAGGCCGCGCAGGAGACCGGCCGCGCGGTCGGCGTCCTCGCCGACCTCCAGGGCCCCAAGATCCGCCTGGAGACCTTCGCGGACGGCCCGGTGGAGCTGGTGCGCGGCGACGAGTTCACCATCACGACCGAGGACGTCCCGGGCGACCGCACCATCTGCGGCACGACCTACAAGGGCCTGCCGGGCGACGTCTCCAAGGGCGACCAGATCCTCATCAACGACGGCAACGTCGAGCTGCGGGTCACCGAGGTCGAGGGCCCGCGCGTGCGGACCATCGTCATCGAGGGCGGCGTCATCTCCGACCACAAGGGCATCAACCTGCCCGGCGCGGCGGTGAACGTCCCGGCCCTGTCCGAGAAGGACGTCGAGGACCTGAAGTTCGCCCTCGCCATGGGCTGCGACATGGTCGCGCTGTCCTTCGTCCGCGACGCCAAGGACGTCCTCGACGTCCACCGCGTCATGGACGAGGTCGGCCGCCGGGTCCCGGTCATCGCCAAGGTCGAGAAGCCGCAGGCCGTCGCCAACATGCAGGACGTCGTCATGGCGTTCGACGGCGTGATGGTGGCCCGTGGCGACCTCGCGGTGGAGTACCCGCTGGAGAAGGTCCCGATGGTGCAGAAGCGCCTCATCGAGATGTGCCGCCGCAACGCCAAGCCGGTGATCGTCGCGACCCAGATGATGGAGTCGATGATCACCAACTCGCGGCCGACCCGCGCCGAGGCCTCCGACGTCGCCAACGCCATCCTCGACGGCGCCGACGCGGTCATGCTCTCCGCCGAGTCCAGCGTGGGCGCGTACCCGATCGAGACCGTCAAGACGATGTCGCGCATCGTCGAGGCGGCCGAGGAGGAGCTCCTCTCCAAGGGCCTGCAGCCGCTGGTCCCGGGCAAGAAGCCGCGCACCCAGGGCGGCTCGGTCGCCCGCGCGGCCTGCGAGATCGCCGACTTCCTCGGCGCCAAGTCGCTGGTCGCCTTCACCAAGTCCGGTGACACCGCCCGCCGCCTGTCCCGCTACCGCGCGGCCCAGCCGATCCTGGCCTTCACCACGGACGCCTCCACCTGCAACCAGCTCACCCTGAGCTGGGGCGTCGAGACCTTCGTCGTCCCGCACGTGGAGAACACCGACGCCATGGTCGACCTCGTCGACGCCGAGCTGCTGAAGCTCAAGCGCTACAACGACGGCGACACCATGATCATCACGGCGGGCTCCCCGCCCGGCGTCCCCGGCACCACCAACATGGTGCGGGTACACCACCTCGGCGGCGAGAGCCGCTAGGTTCACCCCCTGCTCACGGCCGTGGGGGGGGGGGGGGGGGGGGGGGGGGGGGGGGG
>NZ_JBAMDC010000277.1:0-8772 GCF_036961605.1 Streptomyces sp. KLMMK | reverse complement strand
GCCGTCGTCCTCGCCGCGGCCGACCCCGCCAACGCCTACGGCGCGGCGCTCTCCTGGCCCGAGCCGCCAGCCGAAGCCACCCACAAGCCGGGCCGCAAGGCGGGGTCCCTGGTGGTGCTTCTCGACGGCGCCCTCGCCCTCTACATGGAGCGCGGCGGCAAGACCCTCCTCGCCTGGCCGCAGCAGGAGGGAGCCGAGACGGCCGACGCAGACGACCCGGGGCTGCGCGAGGCGGCCGAGGCGCTGGCCGGGGCGGCCCGCGCGGGCGCGCTCGGCACCGTCACCGTCGAGCGCATCAACGGCGCCGCCGCGCTGTCCTCCCCTCTGGGCCCCCTGCTGGAGGCGGCGGGCTTCCACGCCACACCCAAGGGCCTGCGCCTGCGCGCGCCCTGAGCCGGAAGCCGGAAGCCACACAAGGACGAACAAAGACGGACAAGGACGAACAACCACAGGAAGCACGGGAAGCACGGGAACGACGGAGGAGCACATGCCCGAGGGAGACACCGTCTGGCGCGCCGCGCGAGAGCTCGACCGCGCCCTGACCGGCGCCCCGCTGGTCCGCTCCGACCTGCGCGTCCCCTCGCTGGCCACCGTGGACCTCACCGGCCGCCGCGTCACCGAGGTCCTCCCCCGCGGCAAGCACCTGCTCACGCGCGTGGAAGGGAGCCTGACCCTGCACTCGCACCTGAGGATGGACGGCGCCTGGCACGTGTACGCCCCCGGCGAGCGGTGGCGCGGCGGCCCCGGGCACCAGATCCGCGCCGTGCTGGCCACCGCCGACCGCACCGCCGTGGGGTACCGCCTGCCCGTGCTGGAGCTGCTGCGCACCGCCGACGAGAGCTCGGTGGTCGGCCACCTCGGCCCGGACCTCCTGGGCCCCGGCTGGGATGCGGAGGAGGCGCTGCGCCGGCTGCTCGCCGACGCCGGCCGGCCCGTCGGCGAGGCCCTGCTCGACCAGCGCAACCTCGCCGGCATCGGCAATGTCTACAAGTCGGAGCTCTGTTTCCTGCTCCGGATCTCCCCCTGGCTGCCCGTGCGCGACGTCCCGGCCCCCGAGCGCCTGCCCGCCCTGGCAAGGAAGCTCCTGGAGGCCAACAAGGCGCGCACCGCCCGCATCACCACCGGCGATCCGCGCCCCGGCCACCGGGTGTGGGTGTACGGGCGCGCCGGGCGGCCCTGCCGCCGCTGCGGGACGCCGCTGCGCACGGCGGACCAGGGGGAGCCGGGTCAGGAGCGCGTCACGTACTGGTGCCCCGCCTGCCAGCCCGGCACCGTGCCCGGGCACACCCATGATTAAGCCGAACGAGTGAAGCCCTGCAGTCCGTAGGAACCCACCCTCTCTGCAGGACCCCTCCGCAGGGCCCCCTCATACCCGCCCCCTCGCCCACGCCACCCCCGTCCTCGTCTCCGACCACCCCGGCCGCCCTCACGACCGGCCGGCCGGGCCTCCGCGCCGCCGGCACGCCCACGCCACCCACGCCAACCGCCCCACCCGTGCGGCCACAGCGCCCAGGAGCCCCTCCCGGGCGTCACGCCGTCTCCAGGGGCCGCAGTGCACCGGCAGCAGGCTCAGGCCCCACCCGCCGGCGAGGACGAGCCCGTCCACGGGCCCGGCCCGCCCCGGCTGGGCGAGCAGTCTCAGCAGGGCCCACCACCACAGACCGCCGGCGACGAGCGCTACCGCCCGCCCCAGCAGGACGTACGGCCGACGGCAGCCCCAGACATCACGCCGGACCATGGCTGCCTCCTTCGGCCGACGCTAGACCGGCTTCCCCTGGCGTGGGAGAGCGCACCGGAAGCCGGAAGCGGCGCGCTGCACGCCCGTTCGCGCCCTGCGGCGCCGGCGGTCAGCCGGAGTCCCCGCCCCGCAGTCGCGCCAGCTCCTGCTCCAGCTCCGTGATCCTGCGGTCGCGCTGGTGCAGGTCGACGATCAGCCGCTGCTCGCCCTCGTGGGTGCCCTCCTGGTACACCCGGCGCACGAAGGTGCCGGCCGTGGTCTGGTCGAGGTCCGTGAGCACCATCAGCTCGTTCGTGAAGCGGATCACCGGATGCTCGTCCATGTCCCCAGGAGAGCGCGGCCGGGCCGCGGGCGCCACCGGAACCGGATCCGGCGGAACGGAAGCCCCCGGCAGCCGGCCAGGAGCCCCGGCACCAGTACCGGAGGCCCGCCGCTGAAAGCCCCCGCGCCGGAGCCCGGGCACGACGGATCCCCCGGGCTCCGGCGCCCGGGGGATCCCGTCTCCGCTCCGCCGGGGTCTCTCCCCGGCGCCGTCAGGCGTTCTCCGCCTGGAACATCCAGTGGTGCTTCTCGAGGTCGCCGGTGAGGCCGATCAGGAGGTCCTGGGTGACCGGGTCCGGCTCCTCCGTGGCGCGGATGCGCTCCCGCATCCGGGTGATCACCGCGCCCAGCGCGGAGACGAGGGTCTGTACGGCTTCGGTGTCCTTGCTCCAGCCACCGCCGACCGGGTCGATGCCGCTGGTCTTGGCGACGGTCTCGGCACGCCCGTCCGGCGCGATGCCGAGGGCCGAGGCGCGCTCGGCGACGGTGTCGGCGTGCACGCGGGCGCTCGCGACGACTTCGTCCAGCTGGAGGTGGACCGAGCGGAAACGGGGGCCCACGACGGTCCAGTGCACCTGCTTGGCCACCAGCGAGAGGTCCACCAGGTCGACCAGGGCGCCCTGGAGGGCGTCCCCCACGGTCTTGCGATCCGGTTCGGACAGCGAACTCTTGACGACAGACATCCAGGTTCTCCCCATCTCAACGGTTTGGACCGTTTGTTCCGTGTTGTTCGTCTTTTTATCCGCCTTCCCGCCGACCCGCCATCGCACACCACCGCGGATCCACCCCCGAAACACCCCGGATCCATCCAGAACGAACGGCTCCGGGAAACACGAAATCCCGGTCGGAGAACCGACCGGGATTTCACGCAAAACGCCTGTCAGGCCGCGACCACGTCCACGGCCTCGGCGGGAGCCTTGATCGTGACTCGCTCCCCCGGCACGCCCGTCACGGACACCGTATTGAACATCGGCCGCATCGGCGCGGGTACCGGCTCGCTCGCCGCTGCCGACTGCGCCAGCTCGGCGAGCGACAATTCATCGCTGACCTCGCGCATGACCTCGGACATCCGTACGTCCAGAGCGTCGCAGATTGCGGAGAGAAGCTCGGAGGACGCCTCTTTCTGCCCCCGCTCGACCTCGGAGAGGTAACCGAGCGAGACCCGGGCGGATGAGGAGACCTCGCGCAGAGTGCGGCCCTGGCGCTGGCGCTGCCGACGCAGCACGTCACCCAGCAGGCGACGGAGCAGAATCATCGGTGGCTCCCTCCTTGGACCGCGAATCCGGATCCTTCACGCCCCACCGTACCGCCTCGGGCTCCGGCCGTGCGGGGAGCTATGTCGTGTTCACTCAGGGCTGCAAACATCCATTCCCCCCGTTGTGTTCCGTATCCTTTGCGCCCACGTTTTCCGTCAGTTCGTTCAGCAGCAGTTCCAGCACCGACCGGACGCTCTCCGACCGGATCCGGGAGCGCTCCCCGTCCAGCGAGAGCTCGCGCACCCGGGTGCGCTCCCCCGGCCCCGCGACGGCCACGAAGACCGTCCCGACGGGCTTGCCGTCCTGGGGTTCGGGACCGGCGACGCCGGTCGTGGCGAGCCCCCAGTCGGCGCCCAGCAGCGTGCGGACGCCGCGGGCCATCTCCCGGGCCACGTCGCCGTCCACGGCGCCGCGCCGGGCGAGCAGTTCCCCGTCCACGTCCAGCACCGCGGCCTTGACCTCGGTGGCGTACGCCGTGACCGACCCGCGCACCGAGCGGGACGCGCCGGGCGCCGCGGTCAGCTCCGCCGCGACCAGCCCTCCGGTGAGCGACTCGGCGGCGGCGACGGTCTCACCGCGCGCCACGAGCGCGGCCAGGACCGCCGACGCCGCCGGGGTGTACGTGTCGCCTGCCGCGCTCATCGGGACGCGGCCCCGGGAGTTCCGGTGCCGGCCGCGGCCCGGCCGGCCCTGCGCAGCACGACGGCCTGCTTCACGTAGTCGAGCCCCGTGGCCACCGTCAACACCACGGCCACCGCCATCACCCAGAAGCGAGCGGTGGCCAGCGCCCCGGTCAGCGCCAGGATGTACATCCCGACGGCGACGCCCTGCGCGAGGGTCTTCATCTTGCCGCCGCGGCTGGCCGGGATGACGCCGTGCTTGATCACCCAGAACCGCATCAGCGTGATGCCGATCTCACGGAAGAGGATCACGCCGGTGACCCACCACCACAGGTCGCCCAGCGCGGACAGGCAGATCAGCGCCGCACCCATGATCGCCTTGTCCGCGATCGGGTCGGCGATCTTGCCGAAGTCCGTGACCAGGTTGTAGGTCCGGGCCAGATGACCGTCGAAGAGATCGGTGATCATGGCGATGGCGAAGGCGGCCCAGGCGAAGGAGCGCCAGGCCGGGTCGTACCCGCCGTTGTGGAGCATCAACAGCACGAACCCCGGCACGAGCAGCAGCCGCGCCATGGTGAGGATGTTGGCGATGTTCCACAGCCCGGCCTGCCGTACGGCTGCCGCCGGGGCATGGCCTCCGGTGGCGGAGGCCGGGACTCCGGTCATCTGCCCGCCTCCTCGGTACACCCTCCGTCGCCGAGCGGTTCGGCGACGAGGTCGACACCCTCGCTCGCCACCACCTTGGCCACGACCATACGGCCGGGGACGAGGTCCGGGCCGGTGCCGAGCATGACCTGGCCGTCGGTCTCGGGCGCCTGGTGGGCGGCCCGGCCGATCACGCCGTCCTCCTCGTCCACACGGTCGACCATCACCTCAATGGTCTCTCCGATCCGCTCCTCCGCGCGCTGCGCTGTGAGCTCCTCGGCGAGCCGGGAGATGCGCGCGAGGCGCTCGGCGACGATCTCGGGGTCGAGCTTGTGGTCGTACGTGGCCGCTTCGGTGCCGTCCTCGTCGGAGTAGCCGAAGACGCCGATGGCGTCCAGGCGGGCTCCGGTCAGGAAACGTTCCAGCTCAGCGACGTCCTCCTCGGTCTCACCGGGGAAGCCGACGATGAAGTTGGAGCGGGCGCCGGCCTGCGGGGCCTTGGCCCGGATCTGGTCGAGCAGCTCCAGGAAGCGGTCGGTGTCGCCGAAGCGGCGCATGGCGCGCAGCACGCCGGGGGCCGAGTGCTGGAAGGACAGGTCGAAGTAGGGCGCGACCTTCTCGGTGGAGGTCAGCACGTCGATCAGACCCGGCCGCATCTCCGCCGGCTGCAGGTAGCTGACCCGGATGCGCTCCAGGCCGTCGACGGCCGCCAGCTCGGGCAGCAACGTCTCCAGCAGGCGGATGTCGCCGAGGTCCTTGCCGTAGGAGGTGTTGTTCTCCGAGACCAGCATGACCTCCTTCACGCCCTGCTCCGCGAGCCAGCGCGTCTCGCCCAGCACGTCGGAGGGGCGGCGGGAGATGAAGGAGCCGCGGAAGGAGGGGATGGCGCAGAAGGAGCACCGCCGGTCGCAGCCGGAGGCGAGCTTCACGGACGCGACGGGGCTGGTCTCCAGCCGGCGGCGCAGCGGCGCACGCGGCCCGGAGGCCGGCGCCACGCCCTCGGGCAGGTCGTCGGGAGGGGTGTCCTGGGCGTGCCCCGGGAGGGCCACGTCGGCGCTCTGCCGCTCGGCGGGGCTGATCGGCAGCAGCTTGCGGCGGTCGCGCGGGGTGTGGGAGGCGTGGACGCCGCCGGAGAGGATGGTCTGGAGCCGGTCGGAGATGTCGGCGTAGTCGTCGAAGCCGAGCACGCCGTCGGCCTCGGGCAGCGCCTCGGCGAGCTCCTTGCCGTACCGCTCGGCCATGCAGCCGACGGCGACCACGGCCTGGGTGCGCCCCTGGTCCTTGAGGTCGTTGGCCTCCAGGAGGGCGTCGACGGAGTCCTTCTTCGCGGCCTCGACGAAGCCACAGGTGTTGACGACGGCCACATCGGCTTCGGCGGCGTCCTCCACGAGGTCCCAGCCATCCGCCGCCAAGCGGCCTGCCAGCTCCTCCGAGTCCACCTCGTTACGGGCGCAGCCAAGTGTGACAAGAGCGACGGTACGGCGTTCGGGCATAGGGCTCAGCCTACTTTGTCCCGGAGCCTCATCCGCTGCCGAGGCTCCCGGCAATACCCGTGGGCCACGAGAGAACGATCACCCGGGGGCGCGTCCCCCAGCCGTCCGCGCCCACCCTCCGCCGCAGGTCAGCCCGCTACGGGGTCTCCCTTGGTGTAGCTGAGGCGCTGGACCTGGCCCTTGTCGCCGACATTCTTGACCTCCTTGCCGTTCACGAACAGCCGAACCGCTCCGGCGTTGCCCAGAACAAGATCGATCCGGGTGTTGTCGGTGAAGGTCTTGGAATCGCCCTGCTTGAGGACGCCCTCCTCCAGGAGCCGGCCGTTGTGGTCCTTGGCGGACATCCAGGTCTGGCCGTGATCGGCGGCGAGCTTGACGGTGACCTTGTTGGCCGGCGCCCCGGCGATGGCCTTGCCCGAGGGCTCCGCCTTCGGGTCGGCCGGCTTGCCCGAGGGCAGCTTCCGGCTCGGCGAGGCGGAGGGCTTGGCGGAGGGCGAGTCCGCCGCGACGGAGCCGTTGGTGCTCTTGGCGCCGCCGTTGAAGAGCGTGAAGCCGACAAAGCCGACGACGGCCACGATCGCGGCGACCATCGCCGCCGTCCAGTTGGGCCGGCGGGGCTCGGGGCGGATGCGCTCGGCGTCGAAGACGGGTGCCGCGGGGGTCGGCGCGGGGCGCCCGCCGCGCTCGGCGTCGTAGCGCGCGAGCAGCCCGGCCGGGTCGAGCCCGACGGTGACCGCCAGGGTGCGGATGTGCCCACGTGCGTAGACGTCTCCGCCGCAGCGCGAGAAGTCGTCCTGTTCGATCGCGTGCAGGATCGGGATGCGCACGCGGGTGGTGGAGCTGACCTCGTCGACGGTCAGTCCGGCGCTGATACGGGCCTGCTGGAGAGCCCGGCCGATCGACGGCCGGTCGTCTGCTTCTGCGTCTGCGGAGGAGTTGCCGATGGACACGTGGGCGCCTTTCGAGCGTGTAGCCACCTGCTGGGAGTTCAGTCTAGGGGGGATACGAAAGCCGCGGGCAAGCGGGAAGCCGGACTTTGTACGCCATCAGATGACTCTGCGGCGCCGACGGTGGAACATCGGACCGCCCCCCTTTCTCAACTCGACACGCCGCCGAGAGAAACGGTTGGGCAGGAATCTCCGGCGCCGTCAGGACCCGCCGTCCCCGCGGATCACCGCGAGCACGGCATCCAGCTCATCGGGCTTGACGAGGACGTCGCGGGCCTTGGAGCCCTCGCTCGGGCCCACGATGCCCCGCGACTCCATCAGGTCCATGAGTCTGCCCGCCTTCGCGAATCCCACACGCAGTTTGCGCTGCAGCATCGACGTCGAGCCGAACTGGGTGGAGACGACCAGCTCCGCGGCCTGGCACAGCAGGTCCAGGTCGTCGCCGATGTCCTCGTCGATCTCCTTCTTCCTGGCCGTGCCCACGGTGACGTCGTCCCGGAAGACCGGCGCCATCTGGTCCTTGCAGTGCTGCACGACGGCCGCCACCTCGGCCTCCGTGACGAAGGCGCCCTGCATGCGGACCGGCTTGCCCGCCCCCATGGGCAGGAAGAGGCCGTCTCCCTTGCCGATCAGCTTCTCGGCACCCGGCTGGTCGAGGATGACGCGGCTGTCGGCGAGCGAGGAGGTGGCGAAGGCGAGCCGGGACGGCACGTTCGCCTTGATCAGGCCGGTGACCACGTCGACGGACGGGCGCTGGGTGGCCAGCACCAGGTGGATGCCGGCGGCACGGGCGAGCTGGGTGATCCGCACGATCGAGTCCTCGACGTCCCGCGGGGCGACCATCATGAGGTCCGCCAGCTCGTCGACGATCACCAGCAGATAAGGGTACGGGGAGAGCTCGCGCCCGCTGCCCTCCGGAGGAGTGACCTTGCCCGCCCGGACGGCCGCGTTGAAGTCGTCGATGTGCCGGAAGCCGAAGGCCGCGAGGTCGTCGTAGCGCAGGTCCATCTCGCGGACGACCCACTGCAGGGCCTCGGCCGCGCGCTTGGGGTTGGTGATGATCGGGGTGATCAGGTGCGGGATGCCCTCGTAGGCGGTCAGCTCCACGCGCTTGGGGTCGACGAGCACCATGCGGACCTCGTCGGGCGTGGCCCGCACCATCAGCGAGGTGATGAGGCAGTTGATGCACGAGGACTTGCCGGAGCCGGTGGCGCCGGCGACGAGGATGTGCGGCATCTTCGTCAGGTTGGCCATCACGTAGCCGCCCTCGACGTCCTTGCCGAGCGCGACGAGCATTGGGTGGTCGTCCCCGGCGGCGTCCGCCAGGCGCAGGACGTCGCCCAGGTTGACCATCTCCCGGTCGGTGTTGGGGATCTCGATGCCCACGGCGGACTTGCCGGGGATCGGGGAGATGATGCGGACGTCCGGGCTGGCGACGGCGTAGGCGATGTTCTTGGCGAGGGCCGTGATGCGCTCGACCTTGACGGCGGGGCCCAGCTCCACCTCGTAGCGCGTGACCGTCGGGCCGCGGGTGAAGCCGGTGACGGCGGCGTCGACCTTGAACTCGGAGAAGACGGTGGTCAGCGCGGCCACTATGGCGTCGTTCGCGGCGCTGCGCGCCTTGCCCGGCCCGCCCCGCTCCAGCAGGTCGAGCGTGGGCAGGGAGTAGGTGATGTCGCCCGAGAGCTGGAGCTGCTCGGCGCGTGCGGGCAGGCCCGGCGCCGCGTCGGGGGCGGGCGCGGCCTTGGTGAG
>NZ_JBAMDC010000276.1:0-8802 GCF_036961605.1 Streptomyces sp. KLMMK | reverse complement strand
CACCCGGCGCCGGGGGTCGGTGGGAGGAGCAGGAAGGGCAGGAGGGGCAGGAGGGGCAGGAGGATGGGGCGAGGGCTCCTCAGCAGGTACGGCCGGTGTTGATGCAGTTCGCCGCCCTCGCCATCAGGGCGTCCGGCATCACGTTGATGAAGTCGCCGTGGTCGGTGACGGGCTTGTGCAGCTGCTCGGGGAAGCTGTCCACGGCGAACGGGACGCCCGCCGGAACGTCGTAGGTGATCCGCTGCACCAGCTGGGGGATGGCGCGGAAGCCGCGCGGGCACGAGCCGTCCGCACGGGCGAACGCCACGTGGGTGCGGTGGTTGGCGCTGTCCGTGCTGCGCCCGTCCCAGCAGTTCTGGAAGGCGAAGGTGCGCACGACGCCGGCGCCGTTCGGGCAGACCGGGTATTTGTCCTTCAGCTGCCGGTTCTCGAAGCCGACGCAACTCCACGAGGCATTCGCGTTGGCCGTGCCGTTGGTGAGTGCTTTGGCATCGCCGGTGATGATGCGGAGGAATCGCGGCATCGCGGTCACCTTCGTCACCGGGCTGCCCCGGAACTGCAGGCTCACGGACGCGGGCCGCAGGATGGTTCCCATGTTCCCGTCGTGCCCGCCGCCCGGTGCCCGGGCGTCCGGAGCGGCTTTTCCGTCCAGGACGCGCAGTACCGGCCAGTAGTGCGTCGACTTGTCCCCGTTGGTGCAGGTGGTGCCCGCAGCGGCGAGGCTCGCATCGGTGGAAAAGGCGTCGGTGGATTTATTGCCCACGTAATCGTGCATATGGTGGGCTCCGTTGCGCACCCCCGGCGTCACGATGACATTGTCGGGGTTGAAGTGACCGTTCTCATTGCGACCGCACACGGTGGTGAACGTGCCGCTGGACCCTCCGCGGGCGGTGGCGGGCGTGCCCTTGGCGGCCGGGGCGTTCCTGATGTCGGCGAAGTCGGCGCGGGACGGGCCGCCCGGCATGCCCCCGCCGCCGAGCCGGGAGCTCAGGGTGCGCGAGGAGTCGTCGGCCGCGGCCGTGCTGACCTTGCTGGTCCGGCAGCCGCTGAGGCCGGTGAGCTCGTTCGGCGAGGTGCCGGCCGTATCCGCCGGGGCGGCCGCGCCCGCCGCGCGGAGGGAGTCGGAGATCCGGCCTATCGTCTCCGTGCGCTCGCGCTGCAGATCGCCGAGGACGGCCTCGGGCTCCGACTCCGTCATCCTCCCGTAGGCCTCGGCAACTTGGGCGTCGAGCCGGGACAGGCCCTTGGAGACCTCGGTGCGGGCCGGAGCGGGCACGTCCCGCAGCCGGTCGCCGACGTCGGGGCAGGAGATGGTCGTCGCCGTGCCTGCGGCCCGCGTCCCCGCGGAGCCGGAGGAGCGGCCGCCGTCGCGGTCCGCGGCGTCCCGGGAGGCACCGGCCGAGGCGTAGTCGGCCACGATCGCCGTACCGCCTCCGCCGAGCAGCAGCGCCGCGGCCGCCACCACCGCCCGGGTCCGCAACTTCGAGCGTTTATGGGCCTGTCGCATCATGTGGGGTCACTTCTTTTCGTTGTCGCCTGTGTGGGGGAAGTCGACGAGTCCGGTGTGCTCGAGGACGGTGATGTGGTCGAGGACGACGGTGTTGGCGCGCGTCGCCAGGGCCCGCACCGTCGCGTTGGCGGTGCGGTCGCGCACGAGGGCGACCAGGCCGAAGACCTTGCCGTGGGCGG
Source organism: Streptomyces sp. KLMMK (assembly GCF_036961605.1). NCBI lineage: Bacteria > Bacillati > Actinomycetota > Actinomycetes > Kitasatosporales > Streptomycetaceae > Streptomyces > Streptomyces sp. KLMMK. The sequence goes on along the minus strand of NZ_JBAMDC010000276.1, from coordinate 7,113 downwards.
CGCGCACGAGGTTGGCGAAGACGCGGTCGAACGTGGCGCCGCGCGAGTCCTGCAACTGCTCCAGCCACCCCTGCTGATCGGCGCTCGGGCGCTCCGGCAGGCTCACGTCCAGCGAGCGGGCCGTGTCGATGGAACGCTGGTCGAGCTCGGTGTGGCCGTCGACCAGGTGGTCCCCGGCCATCCGCACCGCATCCGTCGTCCCGCGCTCCTGGGCGAGCTTCCCCGCGGGCTTCTCCCAGAGCCCTGCCAGCCGAACCCGCCGGACGAAGTCCCGGTCCAGCGCCGTCAGCGGCCCGGACGGCGTCTGCCGGGTCCCCTCCCCGTCGTCGGTCCACGCGGTGCGGGCACCGGCCGCCGCCGGGCCGGCGCTGCCGAAGAGGTACACCGGCACCACCAGCGCCAGCAAGGTCGCGGCCAGCGAGAAGACGACGAGCCCGGTGCCGAGGTTCCGCCACGACACGGGCCGGCGCGCCTGCAAGGAGCCGACGGACCTCAGGGAACGTACGGACCGCAAGGGACGCACCGGTCGCATGGATCGCATGGCACCTTCTTCGCTCGCTCGCCTGCTCGGAATGCCCACGGACGCTAATCCCGCGGAGAGCACGGCGGACAAGCCTTCACTCCCTCTGACAAACCCCCGCTCCCGTACCCCGCGCGCTGCTACCGTTCCGCGCGCGCACGGAGCGTCCGTGAGGCGTGCCGCGGCTCAGAGCTCGACGAGGGCCTGCACCGGGAGGTGGTCGCTCGGGAAGCGGCCCTCCTGGGAGTAGGTGTTGATGCCGGCCCGCACGGTGCGCACCGACGGCGAGGCCAGGATCCAGTCGATGCGGTCCCCGTCCGGGACCAGCGGCCGGTAGCCGTGGAACGTCGCGTACTGCGGGCCGCGCTCGGCGGCGGTGTCCCAGGTGTCGGTCAGGAACCCGCCGCCGAGCAGCGCGTCGTAGACCGGGTTGCCGTGGGCCGGGACGTTGAAGTCGCCGGTGACGATGCGGGGGAGGGCCGGGTCGAGGGCCCGGAGCCGCTCGCCGATCAGGGCCGCGCTGCGCTCCCGCGCGTACTGGTGGAGGTGGTCGAGGTGGGTGTTGAGGACGTGGAGGCCGCCGCCGGTGTGCCGGTCGGTGAACCGGACTGTCGTCGCCATGCGCACGATGGTGTTCCCCCAGGTGGCCGAGCCGATCAGGGCGGGCGTGCCGGACAGCCAGAAGTGGTCGAACTCCTCGGGCGCCAGCCGGAGCGTGTCGTAGAAGACCGCGCCGAACTCGTCGCGGCTGCCGCCGAGCCGGCCCAGCCCGATCCACGCGTAGCGGGGCCCGAGGTCCTCGGCGATGTCGCGCAGCTGCCCGTACAGGCCCTCCTGGGTGCCCAGCAGGTGGGGCCTCTCGTGCCGCAGCAGCCGCCGCATCACCGGGCGCCGCTCCGACCAGGGGTGGGGGCCGGACTCGGAGGCGTACCGCAGGTTGAACGACATCACGCGCAGCCGGGACGACGGAGCGGGAGCGGACATGGTGCCTCCTGGTCGGGAAGGTCCGGAAGGTCCAGCAGATCCTCCCGGCAGGAGGGGAGAGAGGCAAGAAGCGGAAGCGGACTTCTGCCGCGCCCTCGTGCCCTGTCCGTGTCGTGCCGGCCCGGCGCGGGGGAGCGTCAGGCCGGTACCGCCTCGATGAGGTGGAAGGCGTTCGGGCGCGGCAAGGGGGTGATGGAGTCCAGGCGGAAGCCTCCCCGGGCGCACAGGGCGGCGAAGTCCTCGGCGGTGCGTTCGCGGCCGCCCACGGTGACCAGCATGTTGAGGTCGCTGAGGTAGGTCAGGTCGGTGTTGCCGGCGGGCACGACGGGCGGCAGGACGGGCTCGACGATCAGGAGGGCGCCGCCGTCCGGGACGACCTTCCGGATGTGGCGCAGGATGGTCGTGCACTGCTCGTCGTTCCAGTCGTGGATCACGCTCTTGAGCAGGTAGAGGTCGCCGCCGGGAGGGGCCGAGGCGAAGAAGTCGCCGGTTTCCAGGGAGACCCGGTCGGCGAGGCCGTCGCGCGCGAGCCGCTCGGGGGCCTGGGCGAGGCCTTCGGCGGTGTCGTAGAGGATGCCGCGCGGCCGCGGGTGTGCGCGGAGGATCGCGGAGAGCAGGGTTCCGTCGCCGCCGCCCACGTCCACCACGGTGCCGAAGCGCCCGAAGTCGTACTGGCCGGGGACGGCCGCGGCAGCGAGCTGCGTGGCCTGGCTCATGGCCGCGTTGAACTCGGCGAACAGCTCGGGCCGCTCCCGCAGGTAGCTGAAGAAGTCCGTGCCGAAGGCGGTGTCGAAGGTCGTCTCCCCCGTCCGGATGCCTTCGTCCAGCAGGTCCCAGCCGCGCTGCAGCGAGGGGTCGGTGAACATCCGGGCCAGGGCGGTCATCGCGCCGGGGACGTCCGGGCGCAGCAGGTCGCCGGCCGCCGTGGTGGCGAAGGTGCCGGGCGCCGTCTCGGTGAGCAGCTGCAGGCCGGCCAGTGCCCGCAGCAGGCGGTGCGTGGCCTGGGGCCGGGTGCCGAGTTCGGCGGCGAGCCCGTCGGGCGTGCACGCGCCGTCGCCGATGCGTGCGAAGACGTTCAGCCGTACGGCGGCGCCCAGTGTCTGCGTGGCCATGTAGCCGAAGAGCAGCTGGGCCACGGTGTTGCGCTCGTGCCGGCCGGCCGGTGCCTGTCCGTCGTCGTTTTCCGTCGTGGTCATGGCGGCCCTCCCGTTCATGGCGCCTTCCGGCGCCCGTCGACGATCGCGCGCATGCCGGGGCGGGCGGCACGGGCCCGCCCGCCGCCCGGCATGCAACTTAGGCAACCCTAAGTTGCATGCCGGGCGATCGGCAATGCTCCGTCAGCTGCCGTCCTCCGGGCGCAGGCCGAAGTGCACCGTCTTCGCGGTCAGCAGGAACAGGTCCGCACGCCGGTCGATCCCCGCCGGGTCGGCCGGGTCGAGGAGCCGGTCCAGCGTCGCCGCGTCCCCGGCGTCCAGGAGCTCGGTGCACATCCTGCGCTGCCGCTCCAGGGACTGCCGCACCGACTGCCGCGTCCTCTCGTCGAGCGGTGCGGGGCGGTCCACGAGGAAGGTCTTGCTGCGCACCCGGTCGAGCCCCGCGGCCCGCAGCATGCCGGGCCAGTCCTCGACCACGGCGACGGATCCGGGCAGCTCGTCCCGCATCCGGCTGAACCGTTCCGCCATCGCCACGTCCAGCCGGGCCTGCAGGCCCGGCCGCCCGAAGCCGAGGTCGCGCGGCAGCGAGCGCGCCCGCATCTCGCCCTCGACGACGGCCAGCACGCCCCCCGGGGCGAGCAGCCCGGCGAGCCGGCCGAGGGCGTCCTGCTGGTCGCCGACGTGGTGGACCACCTGTGCCGTCCACACCAGATCGGCCGTTCCCAGGCCGTCGATCCCCTCCGGGAACCCGGCCACCCGGGTGCGCAGCCGTACCCCGAGCCGGCCCGCCCGCTCCTCGGCGCGCGCCAGCAGCTCCGGCGACCCGTCCACGGCGACGACCTCGGCCTGCGGGAACGCCTGCGCCAGGCGGCAGGCCGCGACCCCCGGGCCGCTGCCGATGTCGAGGATCCGCCGCGGTGCGCCGCCGGTCAGGTGCCGCAGCTCCTCGACGGCCTGCTGCACGTAAGGGCTGTGCGCCTCGCCCTCGAGCTCCAGCATGCCGGCCAGTGCGGCCCAGTCGAAGTCGTTCACAGGAGGTGCTCCCTCGGCTCGTCGGCCGGCTCCGCCGCCGGCTCTTCCCTCTGGCGCAGACTGTGCGGCCGGGCGGCGATCCTTGACAAACCTTGTTGCTGTTTCTGCAATAGAGGGCATGGAAGAAGTGCTCGCCGCCGTCGGCCCCCGGCTCAAGAGCATCCGCCGGCAGCGTCAGTGCACACTCGCCGCCCTGTCGGAGGCGACCGGCATCTCGGTCAGCACGCTGTCCCGGCTGGAGTCCGGGCAGCGCAAGCCGAGCCTGGAGCTGCTGCTGCCCATCGCGCACGCCCACCAGGTCCCCCTCGACGAGCTGGTGGGCGCGCCGCCGGTCGGCGATCCGCGCGTGCGGCTGAAGCCGGTCCGGCGCGGGGACTCCACGATGGTGCCGCTGAGCCAGCAGCCGGGCGGGGTGCAGGCGTTCAAGATGGTCATGGGCACCTCGCGCAGCCGCCCCGAGCTCCGCACGCACGAGGGCTACGAGTGGCTGTACGTGCTCGGCGGCAGGCTGCGGCTGGTCCTCGCCGAGCACGACATCGTCCTCCAGGTCGGTGAGGCCGCCGAGTTCGACACCCGGGTGCCGCACTGGTTCGGCAGCACCGGGGAGGCGCCGGTGGAGATCCTGAGCCTCTTCGGACCCCAGGGCGAGCGCATGCACGTCCGCGCCAAGCCCTCCGGCCAGGCCTGACGCCGGCGGAGAACGGCCCGGGCTGGACGTCTCCTCAAGCACCCGCCGCCAGACTCCGGGCCGTGATGCCTGTGTTCCGGCCGTGACGTCCGCCGCCGCCCGCCGTCCGCCGGCGGCGGTGCCGCGGGCCGCCCCCTTCACCCCGTACCCCTTGGAGAGTTCCCCGTGCGCTTCTTGGCCGACGTCACACCCCTGCGCCGCTCCGCGGACTTCCGCCGGCTGTGGTGGGGGAACACCGTGTCCTGGATGGGCCAGCAGATGACCGCGCTCGCCGTCTCCCTGCAGGTCTACGCCATCACCGGCTCCACGTTCTCGGTGGGCCTGGTCGGCCTGTTCTCCCTGGTCCCGCTGATCGCCGCGGGCCTGTACGGCGGAGCCGTCGCCGACACCGTCGACCGGCGGGCCCTCGGCCTGGTCAGCGCGTCCGGCGCGGCGCTGCTGTCCGTCGTCCTGGCGGCCGCCGCGCTGCTCGGGCTCCAGCAGGTGGGGCTCCTGTACACAGTCGTCGCCCTGCAGTCGGTCTGCTTCGCGATGAGCACCCCGGCCCGCAGCTCGATGGTCCCCAAGCTCCTGCCCCGCGAACAGCTCCCCGCCGCCAACGCCCTGTCCTCCCTGACGACCAACCTCGGCCTCATGGGCGGCCCCATGCTCGGCGGCGCCGTCGTCGGACTCTGGGGCTTCCAGGCCGCCTACCTGATCGACGTGGCCGCATTCTCCGCGTCCCTGTACGCGATGGGGCGCCTGCCCTCGATGCGTCCCGAGCCCGCGGGGGTCACGGGGCCGGCCGGCGCCGCCGGGGCGTCCGCGGACCGGCGGCCGCAGGGGCGCGCCTCCGTACGGGGCGGCTTGCGCTTCCTCGTCACCCGGCCCAACCTGCGCGTCACGTTCCTCGCCGACCTGGCCGCCATGGTGCTGGCCCAGCCCCGCGCGCTCTTCCCGGCCGTAGCGGGACTCTGGTACGGCGGCGACACGAAGACGGTCGGCCTGCTCGTCGCCGCGCCCGCCGTGGGAGCGGTGCTGGGCGGGCTGTTCTCGGGCTGGCTCGGCCGGATACACCGGCACGGACTGGCCGTGCTGCTCTCCGTCGCCGGCTGGGGAACGGCCGTCACCGTCTTCGGCCTGACCCGCAACCTCTGGCTCGGCCTGCTCTTCCTCGCCCTGGCCGGATGCGCCGACAGCATATCGGCGGTCTTCCGCACCACCATGCTCCAGGCGGCCACCCCGGACGACATGCGCGGCCGGCTCCAGGGCGTCTTCATCGTCGTGGTCGCGGGCGGGCCCCGGCTGGGCGACTTCCTCGCGGGCTCGGCCGCGGACCTCGCCTCACCCTCCTGGGCCGTCGTCGGCGGCGGCCTCGCCTGCGTGGCGGCGATCGTGTTCATCGCGGCGCAGTGGCGCAACTTCGCGCGCTACGACGCGCGTTCCCCCCAGCCGTAGGGCGGGCGCTCTCCCCGGGCGCAGGACGCGCATCGCCCTCGCAGGACGGACCCGGCCGTGAGCCCGGCTCAGGCGGTGAACCGGCCCGCCAGCAGGGTCCCGAGGGCCGTGCGCCGGTGCAGCACCGCCCGCCCGTCCCGGACCGTCGTGATCAGTCCCGCGTCGCGCAGTGCGGCGGCATGGGCGGAAGCGGTGGCGTTGCTGACGCCCACGCGCCGGGCGAGGCCGCTCGTGGTGTGCTCCCGGGCGAGCGCGAGCAGGATGCCGGTGCGGGTCCGCCCGAGCACCCCGGCCAGGGCGTCGTCCGCGTTTCCCGCACCGCCCGCCGCCCCTGCCCCGTCCGGTACGAGGGGCAGGCCGGGACCGGCCGGGTAGGTCAGGCCCAGGGGTCCGCCGGGCAGGTCGGCGAGCACAGGCCGGCCGTTCCAGTGGAACGTGGGCAGGAGCAGGAGGCCCCGCCCCTGCAGCCGCACCTCCTGCTCGCCGGGCGCCTCGATCTCCCAGACGTCCCCGCGCAGCCGGGTGCCGGGGACGAGGCCGGTGAGCGCGGCGCCGGTCCCGTGCTCGGCCACGGTCAGCGCGTGCCGGGTGAACTCGGCCCGGTGCAGGTCCTGGACCAGGGGCCACACGGGGCGCAGGACCGACTCGAAGGCCGTGTGCTGGGCGCGGCGGATCAGCTGCCGGGCACCGGCGTCCCCCCGGTGCAGCGCGCGGATCCACGGCGGGGCGGGGGAGGCGTGCCCGGCGTACACGCGCTCGATCTCGGAGCGGACCCGTTCCGGGCGCGCGGCGAGCACGCTGTCGAGCGCGTCCTCGAGGGTGTCGCTGAACACGTCGAGGAACCCGGGGGCCGCTCCCGCGGGGACGAGGTCCCCCAGAGGCTCGACCGAAGCCGGCAGGGCACGCAGCAGCCGCTGCCTCCAGCGGCCGAAGAGCAGCTGGTCGTCGCGGCGGAACGCCGTCATGAACGCCGCGTTGAGCTCCTGCAGCGGGGCCGGGCGGGGCGCGAACCGGACCCGCGCGAAGTCGGCGGCCGTGAAATGGATCCGGATCACTACGCTCCCCGGCGCCGCGGCGCCATCGTTTCGGGCAGGGACTGAACGATCGACCGCGCTCCCCGCCGGGCGCCAGCATGCAGGCGTGCCCCCGCCATTCACGCAGGGGGCCGCCGGGCGCCGCAAGGGCCGGCGTCACAGTGGGCACCAGGGGAGAACCATGCACCGTCACGGAGTTCGTGAACAGGCCGGGATGAGCCGGCGGGCCGTCACCAGGTCGGCCGTCCTGGCCGCCGCCGCACT
>NZ_JBAMDC010000275.1:0-8803 GCF_036961605.1 Streptomyces sp. KLMMK | reverse complement strand
TGCTCGGCGCCGGGCTCGGGCCGGCTGCCCGGCGCGAGCTGCGGGTAGCCCTGCGGCGGCAGCTCACCGGCGTTGAGCGGGAGGTAGAGGGTGAAGGTGGAGCCGCGGCCGGGCTCGCTCGCGGCGTGGATCTCGCCGCCGAGCAGCCGGGCGATCTCCCGGCTGATCGACAGCCCGAGGCCGGTGCCGCCGTACTTGCGGCTGGTCGTCCCGTCGGCCTGCTTGAACGCCTCGAAAATCACGCGCATCTTGCTGGCCGCGATGCCGATGCCGGTGTCGGTGACCGAGAAGGCGATCACCTCGCCGTCCGGGTCGCGCAGCGAGCCCGCTTCGAGGAGCTGCTCGCGGATGGTGTCCGGGACGTCCCCGCCGGCCGGCCGGATGACCAGCTCCACCGCGCCGGTGTCGGTGAACTTGACCGCGTTCGACAGGAGGTTGCGCAGCACCTGCAGCAGCCGCTGCTCGTCGGTGTGCAGCGTGGCCGGCAGCTCGGGCGAGACCCGTACGGAGAAGTCGAGCCCCTTCTCCGCCGTCAGCGGCCGGAACGTGGCCTCCACGTAGTCGACCAGCTGGACGAGCGCGATACGGGTCGGGCTGACGTCCATCTTGCCCGCCTCGACCTTGGACAGGTCCAGGATGTCGTTGATCAGCTGCAGCAGGTCCGAGCCCGCACCGTGGATGGTCTCGGCGAACTCCACCTGCTTGGGCGAGAGGTTGCCGTCCGCGTTGTCGGCGAGCAGCTTCGCGAGGATGAGCAGCGAGTTGAGCGGCGTGCGCAGCTCGTGCGACATGTTGGCGAGGAACTCGGACTTGTAGCGCATCGAGACCGCGAGCTGCTCGGCGCGCTCCTCCAGCACCTGCCGGGCCTCCTCGATCTCGGTGTTCTTCACCTCGATGTCGCGGTTCTGCCGTGCCAGCCGCTCGGACTTCTCCTCCAGCTCCGCGTTGGAGATCTCCAGCGCCTTCTGCCGGTTCTCCAACTCGGCCGACCGCTCGCGCAGTTGCTCGGTGAGCTCCTGCGACTGCTTGAGCAGCATCTCCGTCTTGGTGTTGACGCTGATGGTGTTGACGCTCGTGCCGATCATCTCGGCGATCTGGTTGAGGAAGTCCTTCTGGATCTGCGCGAACGGCTGGAAGGAGGCCAGCTCGATCACGCCGAGCACCTGGCCCTCGAAGAGCACCGGCAACACGATGACGTGCGCCGGAGGCGCCTCGCCCAGACCGGAGGCGATCTTCAGGTAGCCCGGCGGAACGTTCTCCACCAGGATGGTCCGCTTCTCCTTCGCCGCGGTGCCGATCAGCGTCTCGCCCGGCCGGAAGGAGGTGGGCATGGAGCCCATCGAGTAGCCGTACGAGCCGAGCATGCGCAGCTCGTAGGCGTCCCGGCCGTCCTCCGCGCCCTGACCGGACGGCGAGCCCGTCGGCATGGCCAGGAAGAACGCGCCGTGCTGCGCGGAGACCACCGGCGTCAGCTCGCTCATGATCAGCCCGGCGACGTCGTCCAGGTCCCGGCGGCCCTGCAGGAGGCCGGAGATCCGGGCGACGTTGCCCTTGAGCCAGTCCTGCTCCTTGTTGGCCAGGGTGGTCTCGCGGAGGTTGGCGATCATCGTGTTGATGTTGTCCTGGAGCTCCAGGATCTCGCCGGCCGCGTCCACGTCGATCTTGAGGTTGAGATCGCCGCGGGTCACCGCCGTGGCGACCTCGGCGATGGCCCGCACCTGCCGGGTCAGGTTCCCGGCCATCTCGTTGACCGACTCGGTCAGGTCCCGCCAGGTGCCGTCCACGTCCCGCACCCGCGCCTGGCCGCCCAGCTGGCCCTCCGTACCCACCTCGCGGGCCACGCGCGTGACCTGCTCGGCGAAGGACGACAGCTGGTCGACCATCGTGTTGATGGTCGTCTTCAGCTGGAGGATCTCGCCGCGGGCATCGATGTCGATCTTCTTGGTGAGATCGCCCTGGGCGATGGCCGTGGTGACCATGGCGATGTTGCGGACCTGGCCCGTCAGGTTGGAGGCCATGGCGTTCACGGACTCCGTGAGGTCCTTCCAGGTGCCGCTGACGCCCGGCACGCGCGCCTGGCCGCCCAGGATGCCGTCCGTGCCCACCTCGCGCGCCACGCGCGTGACCTCGTCCGCGAAGGACGACAGCGTCGTCACCATGGTGTTGACGGTGTCGGCCAGCTGCGCGACCTCGCCGCGCGCCTCGACCGTCACCTTCTTGGTCAGGTCGCCGTTGGCGACCGCCGCCGCGACCTGCGAGATGTTACGGACCTGGCTGGTGAGGTTGTTGGCCATCAGGTTGACGTTGTCGCTGAGGTCCTTCCAGATGCCGGTGACGTCCCGCACCCGCGCCTGACCGCCCAGCTGCCCCTCGGTGCCCACCTCGCGGGCCACCCGCGTCACCTGCTCCGCGAAGTCCGAGAGCTGGTCCACCATCGTGTTCACGGTGGTGACCAGTTCGAGGATCTCGCCCTTCGCGTCGACGGTGATCTTCTTCGACAGGTCGCCCTTGGCGACGGCCGTCGTCACCTCGGCGATGTTGCGCACCTGCGAAGTGAGGTTGTTGGCCATGAAGTTGACCGACTGGGTGAGGTCCTTCCAGGTGCCGGAGACGCCCTGCACCTCGGCCTGGCCGCCCAGGATGCCCTCGGTGCCGACCTCGCGGGCCACGCGCGTGACCTGATCGGCGAACGACGACAGCTGGTCCACCATCGTGTTGAGGGTGTTCTTCAGCTCCAGGATCTCGCCCCGGGCGTCCACGTCGATCTTCTGCGACAGGTCACCGCGCGCGACGGCCGTCGCGACCTGCGCGATGTTGCGCACCTGCGCCGTCAGGTTGCCCGCCATGCCGTTGACGGAGTCCGTGAGGTCGCGCCACACTCCGGCCACGCCCGGCACCTGCGCCTGACCGCCCAGCCTGCCGTCCGTACCCACTTCGCGGGCGACCCGGGTCACCTGCTCGGCGAAGGCCGAGAGCTGGTCGACCATCGTGTTGATGGTGTTCTTCAGCTCCAGGATCTCGCCGCGCGCGTCCACGTCGATCTTCTGGGAGAGGTCGCCGCGCGCGACCGCCGTGGTCACCTGCGCGATCTGCCGCACCTGGGAGGTGAGGTTGCCCGCCATGAAGTTGACCGAGTCGGTCAGCTCCTTCCAGGTGCCGCTGACACCGTCCACCCGGGCCTGACCGCCCAGCCGGCCCTCCGTGCCGACGTCGCGCGCCATGCGCGTGACCTGGTCGGCGAACGAGGACAGCTGGTCGACCATGGTGTTCACGGTGTTCTTCAGCTGCAGCATCTCGCCGGAGACGTCAACGGTCACCTTCTGCGAGAGATCGCCGTTGGCGACCGCCGTCGTCACCTGGGCGATGTTGCGCACCTGCCCGGTGAGGTTGCGGAAGGCGGTGTTCACCGAGTCGGTGAGGTCCTTCCACGTACCCGCCGCGCCGGGCACCGCGGCCTGGCCGCCGAGCTCGCCCTCGACGCCGATCTCCCGCGCCACGCGGGTGACTTCGGCACCGAAGGCGGACAGCTGGTCCACCATCGTGTTGACCGTGTTCTTCAGCTCCAGCATCTCGCCGGAGACGTCGACGGTCACCTTCTGGCCCAGGTCGCCGTTGGCCACGGCCGTGGTCACCTGGGCGATGTCCCGCACCTGCGTCGTGACGTTGCGGAAGGCGGTGTTCACCGAATCGGTGAGGTCCTTCCACGTACCCGCCGCACCCGGCACCTGGGCCTGACCGCCGAGCCGGCCCTCCGCGCCGACCTCGCTGGCCACCCGCGTCACCTCGTCGGCGAAGGTGCGCAGTGTCTCCGTCATCTGGTTGATCGTCTCGGCCAGCTGGGCGATCTCGCCCCGCGCGCTGACCGTCACCTTCTGCGAGAGATCGCCGTTGGCGACCGCCGTCGTCACCTGCGCGATGCCCCGCACCTGCGCGGTCAGGTTCCCGGCCATCAGGTTGACGGAGTCCGTGAGGTCCTTCCAGACGCCCGCGACGCCGGGCACCTGCGCCTGGCCGCCGAGCTCGCCCTCCGTGCCCACCTCGCGCGCCACGCGCGTGACCTCGGAGGCGAAGGAGGACAGCTGGTCGACCATCGTGTTGACGGTGTTCTTCAGCTCCAGCATCTCCCCGGCCACGTGCACCGTGACCTTGCGGGAGAGGTCGCCCTTGGCGACCGCCGTCGTCACGAGAGCGATGTCACGCACCTGAGCGGTGAGCCTCGACGCCATCGTGTTGACGGAATCCGTCAGGTCCTTCCACGAACCCGACATACCGCGCACCCGGGCCTGGCCGCCCAGCTTGCCCTCGGTGCCCACCTCGCTCGCGACCCGCGTCACCTCGTCGGTGAACGCCGACAGCTGGTCCACGAGGCCGTTGACCGTACGCCCGACCTTCAGGAACTCGCCGCGCAGCGGATGCGCCGCCCCGTCCGCCCCCTGCGAGCGCAGGTCCATCCGCTGCTCCAGGTCGCCCTCGGCCACCGCCGACAGCACCCGCCCCACCTCGGAGACCGGCCGCACCAGGTCGTCCACCAGGGCGTTCGACGCGTCGATCGCGGCGGCCCAGGCGCCCTCGCAGGCCCCGACCTCCAGCCGCTCCGTGAGCTTGCCCTCACGGCCCACGACCCGGCGCACCCTGGCCAGCTCCCCGGTGAGCTGCAGATTGCGGTCCGCGACCTCGTTGAAGACCGCGGCGATCTCGGCCATCACCCCGTCGCCGGAGACCGTCAGCCGCTTCCGGAAGTTTCCGTCACGCATGGCGGACAGCGCCGTCAGCAGCCTGGTCAAGGCCGCCGTGTCGACTTCCGTCGTCCCATTGGCCCGGGACCGTCCGCCCTTCGCGCGCGTGCTCACGCCCCGCGCCTCCGCGCCAGACTCCACCGTGTCCCTCCCGCAGGGTCGATCATCCTCGTCGGGCTTCCACTTCAATCTTTCCCAGTGTTTCACCCCGGCCCGGCCAGGCCATAACAGTTCGGCAGCATCGCACACGGTCCGCGGGCACTCCCAAGGTGGAATCCGTTCGCACCGGCCTCCGCCTGTGCGGTGAAGGTAAGTAACCTGGCATCCGGCCAGGGCAATGGAGGGGCGCTGCGACATGGGTGAGCAGATCGCCGAGACCTACACGACGAGGAGACCTGTGATCACCGCGCGGGCTGCCGCCACCTTCGAGCCGGTCGGACGCTCGGTCGCCTCCGCCCGCGCCTTCGTCCGGGACACCCTCCAGGGCTGGGGCCACCCCGACATCATCGACGACGCCGTCGTCCTGACCAGCGAGCTCGTCACCAACGCCGTCGTCCACGCCGGCACCGCCGCCGACGTCCTGTGCATGCGCACCGCCACCGGCGTGCGCATCGAGGTCGCCGACCGCTATCCCGAGCGCGAGGTGCCCCTGCAGAGCTCCGCCCGGCGCATCGGCGGCGTCGACCGCGAGGGAGGCCGCGGCCTGCTGCTGTGCGCCGCCCTGGCCACCCGCTGGGGCGTCGAGTACACCCCCACCCACAAGCAGGTGTGGTTCCAGCTCGACCTGCCCGACCGCCCCGCCGGCACCCGCTCCGCGGGCCCCGCCCTGCCCACCGAGTCCCTGCCGGTGGCCGACGCCCGCGTCCGCGTCGCCGTCGTCCAGCTCGACCGCGGCGGCGGCATCACCGCCTGGAACGACGACGCGGACTCCCTCTTCGGCTTCGCCGCCGACCAGGTCCTCGGCAAGCCGCTCACCGACTTCGCCGCCTGGCCCCACACCCCCGGCACCTCCACCGGCATCGCCGAAGCCCTGCGCCTGTCCCGCTGGGAGGGGTCCTACGGCATAAGGGGCGCCGACGGCCGCATCACACCCGTCTACGCCTCCCACCTCCGCGTCCGCGACAACGAGGGCGCCCCCTCCACCGTCTGCCTGCTGGTGCGCGAGGAGGAGCGCGCCGTCCTGCAGAGCCTGCAGCGCACCCCCGCCGCATCCGACAGCGGCACCACCGACCGGGGCACCGTCACCGACCCCTTCGAGGTCTTCATCGGCTCCCCCGCCCCCGACGACCTCGACGGCCTCCTCCAGCGCACCGTCGAGCGCGCCCGCGACATGCTCGACGGCGACGCCGCCTACCTCCTGCTGGCCACCGACGACGAGACCGAGCTGGAGGTGCGCGCCTCCACCGGCCTGCCCTCCGCCCGCCAGCGCTTCGCCCGCGTCCCCGTCGAGGCCGGCACCGGCCGCTACGGCTCCGCACGGATGCCCGCCGTCCACGAGGACCTCGCCGTCCTCCCCGGCGCCGTGCCCCTCCTCAACGACACCGGCATGCGCTCGGTCGTCACCGTCCCCCTCAAGGTCGAGGGCCGCCTCACCGGCTCACTGGGCGTCGCCGCGGAGGCCCCGGGCCGCTACAGCAACGAAGAAGCGCTCCGCCTGCAGTTCGCCGCCGACCGCATCGCCCTGGCCGTCGAGCGCGCCCGCCTCAACGAACTCGAACGCCTGCGCCGCGGCTCCCTCTCCTTCCTCGTCGAGGCCTCCGACCTCCTCGCCGGCACCCTCGACCGCGACCAGACCCTCGCCCTCATGGCACAGATGACGGTGCCCACCCTCGCCACCTGGTGCGCGGTCTACACCGTGGCCGACCCCGCATCCGAGCCCGAACTGTCCTACGTGCTGCACGAGGACGAGGACCGCATCGACGGCCTCAAGACCCTCCTCGGCCGGCTCGCCCCGCCGGACCCCGTCCCCACGCCCGGCGCCCGCATCTGGACCGCCCCCTCCGAGGCCGCCCACGCCGCCGCGCTCCGCGGCTCCCTGCGCACCCTCGGCATCGCCGAGAGCGACCGCCACGCGGCCGCGCCCAGCACCTCCCTCGCCACGGCGGCCGCCGTCGGCGGAGAGACGGTCGTCCTGCCGCTCGTCGCCCGCAACCGCGTCATCGGCATGCTCACCCTCGGCAAGCCCACCGACGACCACTTCCGCCAGGAGATCCTGGAGCTCGCCGAGGACCTCTCCCGCCGGGCCGCCCTAGCGCTGGACAACGCCCGCCTCTACAGCGAGCGCACCGCCATCAGCCAGTCCCTCCAGCGCAGCCTCCTCCCGCCGGAGCTGCTGCACGTCCCCGGCGTCGAGGTCGACGTCATCTACCGCGCCGCGGGCGAGGGCAACGAGGTCGGCGGCGACTTCTACGACCTGTTCCCCATCCGCGACGGCGCCTACGGCTTCGCCATCGGCGACGTCTGCGGCACGGGGCCCGAGGCCGCGGCGGTCACCGGCCTCGCCCGCCACGCCCTGCGCCTCCTCGCCCGCGAGGGCTACGGCGGCCCGGCCGTCCTCGAGCGCCTGAACGCCGCCATCCTCGACGAGGGCGCCCGCAGCCGCTTCCTGACGCTGCTGTACGGCGAGCTGTGGCCCCAGGAGGACGGCAGCGCGATCCTCAAGGTCGTCTGCGCCGGCCACCCCCTGCCGCTGCGCCTGCGCCAGGACGGCACGGTGGAGGCGGCGGCGGACCCGCAGCCGCTGCTGGGCGTCATGGAGGACCTGGAGCTGTACGAGCAGACGGTCACCCTCGAACCGGGGGACGTCCTCCTGTGCGTCACGGACGGCGTGACCGAGCGCCGCGAGGGCACGCGCATGCTGGGCGACGACGGCCTCACCGACCTGCTGACGACCTGTACGGGGCTGACGGCGGGGGCGGTGGCCGCCCGGGTGCTGCGGGCGGTCGAGCGCTTCGCCGCGGAGCCCGCGTCCGACGACATGGCGATCCTGGCGATGCGGGTGCCGGAGCTGCCGTGAGGACGGCCGGGGTGTGAATACCCGGGGCGTGAATACGAAGAAGGCCCCCGCCATTTGGCGGGGGCCTTCTTTCATTGAGCCCCAAAACGGAATCGAACCGTTGACCTTCTCCTTACCATGGAGACGCTCTGCCGACTGAGCTATTGGGGCCGGCAACGAGATAAAGCATACCCCATGTTCGTACGCACTTTTGACCACGTGGGGCGGCCGCGCCGGAGGCTCGCGGGGACCTCGCTCAAGCGGCTTCCGGAACCAGCCCGCCCAGCGCATTGCAGACGGCCACGACGCGGTGCAGCTCCCGCTCCGTGGTGGCGGCGTCGATTGGCAGCGCCAGGCACTGATCGGCGGCCCGCTCGGTCTCGGCCAGCCACAAATCACGCCGGTAGGAGGGAAGTCGGTGTACGGGCGTCTGTACGGGCACGTGGCACCGTACGCCGCGGGCCCGCAGTGCCCGTGCGAACGCATCGCGGTCCGGCCGGCCGTTGCCCGGCACGCGCACCACATAGGAGTGGTAGCCGTGTTCAACGCCCGGGGGCACGGCGGGCGTCACCACGCCCCGCAGCCGGGCGTTCAGGTACGCGGCGTGCGCCCACTTCCGCCTGGTGCTCTCGTCCACGGGAGCCGGCGGCTCGTGCCGCGCATGCTGCTCGTACTCGACCACGAGCAATCCGCGCCGGTCGGCGACGGTGCGTAGGCCGGCCAGGTCGGCGCGGCGGCCGAACAGGTGAACGGGCATCACTGCGGCAGCGCGGAGGGTGAGCGTGGCGGCGACCGAGTCCGGGTCCAGGCAGAGGCTCTCCGGGTCGATGTCCGCGAACACGGGTACGGCTCCGGCCCGGCGTACCGCCTCGGCCGCGTCCGCCGTCGCGTACGACGGCACGACGACCTCGTCGCCTGCACCGATGCCCGCTGCCGTGAGCGTCTCCACTGTCCCCATGCCTGGAGGGTTTCCAGGGGACGTGAACACGACGTGACGCTCCGCAGTTCATTGCGGAAATAAAAAAGCTCCGGTAGCTGAACTGAGTTCAGCTACCGGAGCTTTTTCTAAAAT
>NZ_JBAMDC010000274.1:0-8838 GCF_036961605.1 Streptomyces sp. KLMMK | reverse complement strand
GGGGGATTGGGGCCGTGCCCGGCCCGGAGCCCCTCGTTCCTGCCGGGGCGGGAGGGGCGGCTGGGGCGTGTGCGGCAGGCAGGGGAGGGGCCGCCGGGACCGTGAAGATCGTTAAGGCCGGGGGCGGGGTGGAAGTGACCGAAGTCACCCCGGCCTGGAGGATTCCCGGCCGCCTCCGGCCGCCCCCTCCGGGAAGACCCCAAGGGCGGGGACGCCCGTGTCCAACCAGGGGAGTAGCCGCCCGGCGTCCGCTCATCCTCCCGGATGCCCGCCAATCGATACGAGGGCATGACGCCCGGCCGGGCCCGCGCCCCTAGTGTGGAGATCGAGCGGCGGGTGCAGCACTCGTCCCCCGAGGTCAGACGCCCGCCGCTCGTGCGACTTCACACGGCAGGGGACGGGCCCACACACCAGGAGCGGAACCATGGCGGACACGGCGGGACGTACGGTCATCCGGTCGCGCGGTCACCGGGCCGCCGACCTGGTCGCGGGCCTCTTCGCCCCCAGGCCCTCCGGCACCCGGCACCCGGCTGTCGCCGTGGCCATGGTGGTGCCCCTGGCGGCGTTCCTCGCCGTCCTCTTCGGCGGCTGGGACGCCGTCGTCACACAAGCGTCGTCCGTCGCCGGAATGCTGGGGCGCTGAGCGCCCCGGGCCCGGGAGAGCGGCCCGGGCCGGGGACAAGCCGGCGGATCAACCCCGTGGGGACGGGGGTACGGCGGACGGCACGAAGGGCCGGGCACCTGGGGAGGCGCCCGGCCCTTCGTATTGCCCTCCGCTTTTTCACCGGCCCTGCCGCCTGCGGAAACGACCCTTGCTGCTGCCTGCTGCCTGCTGCCTGCTGCCTGCTGCCTGCTGCCTGCAGAAACGGCCGGAGGCCGGAGCCCTTGAGCCCCGGCCTCCGGCCGATCGGTGTGCGCGATACTGGGATTGAACCAGTGACCTCTTCCGTGTCAGGGAAGCGCTCTCCCGCTGAGCTAATCGCGCGGGAGGGTCCGTGAAGACCCTGGTGGACGATACTGGGATTGAACCAGTGACCTCTTCCGTGTCAGGGAAGCGCTCTCCCGCTGAGCTAATCGTCCGGGACGCACTGCGTTTCCGCAGGTACAGCGTGCGCGATACTGGGATTGAACCAGTGACCTCTTCCGTGTCAGGGAAGCGCTCTCCCGCTGAGCTAATCGCGCGGGAAGGTCGGTGAAGACCCTGGTGGACGATACTGGGATTGAACCAGTGACCTCTTCCGTGTCAGGGAAGCGCTCTCCCGCTGAGCTAATCGTCCTTGGAGGTGGAGACGGGATTTGAACCCGTGTAGACGGCTTTGCAGGCCGTTGCCTCGCCTCTCGGCCACTCCACCAGGAGTGCGGGGGTTCGGGAAGATCCCCCAACTCGAGCGGACGACGAGACTCGAACTCGCGACATCCACCTTGGCAAGGTGGTGCTCTACCAACTGAGCTACGTCCGCAGTGTCTGTCCGGTTCGCTTCCGCGTCCCGGCGACGTGTTGAACTCTAGCGGATTCCAGCGCCAGCTCAAATTCCGTTTCCGCAGCGTGCTGCCCTGATTGTTCGCCCGGGCCGCTCCGGACGCCCCCGCCATAGACTCGATGACGTGCACAGCTTCCCCCCGAGCCTCCCTCCGATGGCCCGCTTCGGCGGCCTCCTCGCCACCGATCTGCGCGATGTCACCCGCGACCCGGCAGCCCTGGAGTCCACGGGCTGGTGGGCGGTGGTCGCGGACTTCGAGGGGCGGCTGACCTGCGCGCGCTTCGGCGACGTGCGGCCGGCCCCGCCCCGTCCCGCCGCCTCCGCCCAGTGGCGCGGCCCGGCCGCCGGGGACTGGACCAGCTCCCTGGACCGCGCCGCCTACACCGCGGGCGTCCGCCGCATCCGCGAGCACATCGCGGCCGGCGAGGTCTACCAGGCGAACCTCTGCCGCGTCCTCAGCGCGCCCCTGCCCGACCCCGCAGCGGCCGACGTCGACGCCCTCACCGCCCTCCTCGCGCGCGACAACCCTGCCCCCTACGCGGGCTGCGTCCGCCTGCCCGCCCACGGCGTCGAGGTCGCCACCGCCTCTCCCGAGCTCTATCTGCGCCGCACCGGCCGCACCGTCGAGTCCGGCCCGATCAAGGGCACCGGCCGCACCGCCGCCGACCTGCTGGAGAAGGACCACGCCGAGAACGTGATGATCGTGGACCTCGTCCGCAACGACCTCGGGCGCGTCTGCGCCACCGGCTCCGTGACCGTCCCCGCGCTCTGCGCGGTCGAGCCCCACCCCGGGCTGGTCCACCTCGTCTCCACCGTGCGCGGCAGGATCGCCGACGGAGCCGGGTGGGCCGAGCTGTTCTCGGCCACCTTCCCGCCCGGCTCGGTCACCGGCGCCCCCAAGGAGAGCGCCCTGCAGATCATCCGGGCCCTGGAGACGGCCCCCCGCGGCCCCTACTGCGGCGGCGTCGGCTGGGTCGACGCCGACCGCGGCACCGGCCAGCTCGCCGTCGGGATCCGCACCTTCTGGATCGACCGCACCGCGGCCCCCGGCCCCGTCCTCCGCTTCGGCACCGGCGCCGGCATCACCTGGGGCTCCGACCCCGAGCGCGAGTGGGCCGAGACGGAGCTCAAGGCTTCGCGGCTGCTCGCGATAGCGTCGGGCTCCGGCATCCACCAGCCGCTCGGAGGGACGATACGGTGACGATCTGGCTCAACGGTTCGCTGCAGGACGCCGACGGCGCGCGCGTCTCGGTCCTCGACCACGGTCTGACCGTCGGCGACGGCGTCTTCGAGACGCTCAAGGCCGTCCAGGGCCGCCCCTTCGCCCTCACCCGCCACCTCGCCAGGCTGACCGCCTCCGCCCGCGCCCTGGGCCTTCCCGAGCCCGACCTCCAGGAGATCCGGCACGCCTGCGCGGCCGTCCTCGACGCCAACCCCATGCCGCTCGGGCGGCTGCGCATCACCTACACCGGCGGCCTCGCCCCCCTCGGCTCCGAGCGCGGCGAGGCCCGGCCCACCCTCGTCGTCGCCGTCGCCGGGACGTCCCGGCGCCCCGACACCACCGCCGTCGTGACCGTGCCCTGGACCCGCAACGAACGCGGCGCGCTCGCCGGCATCAAGTCCACCTCCTACGGCGAGAACGTCGTCGCCCTCGCCCGCGCCAAGGAGCACGGCGCCGGCGAGGCACTGCTCGCCAACACGGCCGGGGCGCTGTGCGAGGGCACCGCCTCCAACGTCTTCGTCGTCCTCGACGGCGAGCTGCACACCCCGCCCCTCGCCTCCGGGTGCCTCGCCGGCATCACCCGTGCCCTCGTCCTGGAGTGGACCGGGGCCAAGGAGACGAACCTGCCCTACGACGTCCTGGAGCGCGCCGAGGAGGTCTTCCTGACCTCCACCCTCCGCGACGTCCAGGCCGTGCGCGCCGTCGACGGCCGTGAACTGCCCGCCGCCCCCGGTCCGGTGACCGCCAAGGCCGCCCGGACCTTCGACGAGCAGGCGGCGGCGGACCTCGACCCGTAGGGGCTGCAAGGGCTGCAAGGGCCGCCAGGGCTGCGAGGGCGCACACCGCTCCCCGTAAACCCCGTGACGCGCGGGCGCCGGGCCGGTACAACACCAAGGTGACCACCACCCTGCGGCCCACCGCACCCGAGCAGCGCGGCCCCGGCGGCGCCCGGTCCCGCGCGTACGAGGTCTGCGTCAACAGCAGGCCCGTGGGCACCGTCGACCTCGCCACCGACCACCGCTTCGGCCATGCGGCCGGCCGCATCCTCCGGCTCTCCATCGACGAGCGCGACCGGCACCGCGGCCGCGGCACCGTCGCCGCGCTCGCCGCCGAGGAGGTGCTGCGCGGCTGGGGCTGCACCCGCATCGAGGTGTCCGTCGACGCCGGCGCCGAGGTCGGCCTCGGGCTCGCCGGCGCCCTCGGCTACGTCGAACGCAGCCGCACCATGGTCAAAACGCTGACCGCCGCCCCGCGGCTGCCCGAGGGCAGCGAGGGACGGCGGATGGCCGACGCCGAGTACGCCGGGTGGCGGGAGGAGTCCCGCGCCGGCTACGTGCGGGGCTGGACCGACCGCGGCGTCCCGGCCGAGCAGGCCCGCGCCAAGGCCGAGGCGGACGAGCGCGCGCTGCTGCCCGACGGCGCCGCCACCGCCGGCACCATGCTGCGCGTCCTCACCCACGAGGGCACTCCCGTCGGCACCCTCTGGGCGGCACTGCGCGACGGGGGCCCGGACGCACCGGACGCCTACGTCTACGACGTCGAGGTCGTACCCGAGCACCGGGGCCGCGGCCATGGCAGGTCCCTGATGCTGCTGGCGGAGGCCGAGGTTCTCGCGCACGGCGCGCGGACCCTCGGCCTCAACGTCTTCGCCGGCAACACCCCGGCACTGCGGCTGTACGAGTCGCTGGGCTACGTGCCCACGGAGTACCACTTGTACAAACCGCTGCTCTAGCGCCGTCCGGCGGTCCTGCGCCGCCGGGTACTTCACCGTTGCGGCGAGCACATTTCTTCCGCCGCAACGGCGAGCAACCACGACGTGGCGGAACGGCGGTGCCGAAGCGCGCCTCAGCCCGGGCGAAGCGCCGGACAGGCCTACGGACAGGCCTACGGGCAAGGCCTAACCGAGGAGACCGTCCACGATCTCCTCGATGCGCTCCCGCAGCCCGTCCTGGTTCTTGCTGCCGTCCAGCAGCTCGCCGCCGATGGCGTACGTGGGGGTGCCGGTCACGCCGATGGCCTTGCCCTCGGCCTGGTCCGCGTCGACGATCAGCATGTGCCGGCCGTCCACCAGGGCGGTGTCCAGCTCCTCGGCATCCAGCCCGAGCCCGCCGGCCACCTCGGCCAGCAGCTTCTCGCCGCGCTCGGCCAGCTCCTCGGCCCGCGCGAGCACGGCCTCGGCGTACGGCCAGCCCTGCCCCTGCTCGGCCGCCTCCTCGGCGGCCTGCGCGGCGGCGTAGGAGTGCTTGTGCTTCTCCAGGGGGAAGTGGCGCAGCCGCACGTCCAGCCGGTCGCCGTAGCGGGCGCGCAGCGCCCGCAGGTCGTCCAGGGCGGTACGGCAGTCGGTGCACTGCAGCTCGCACCACACGTCGAGGACGACGGGGGCGGTGTTGGTCTCGCTCATGCGGCCAGTCTTCCAGGCGGCGGGGGAGGCGGCCCTCCGGGTCTGCCGGGGCTTTCCCAGGGCCTCGTCAGGCCTCCTCAAGCCTCCTCGGCCGTTCTCAGGCCTTCCCGGCTTCCCGGCCCGTCCCGGATCCCTGCGGCATGCCCGGGCCGTCCGGGATGACCCCGAGATCTCCCTGAGCCCGGCGTCCGGCCATGGCCCGACCGGTCGCGCGGGGTGCACGATGGAAGGGCGAGCCCGCAAGCGAAGTCCAGGAGGAGCCCGATGCTGACCTCGACCATCTGTGCCGCGGTGTCCGCGGCGGGCCTCGGCATCGCCGCGCTGACGGCCTATCGCCGGCGCTTCCTCGCGGCGACGCGGATCGCGGCCTTCTCCCTCGTCCCCATCGGGCTGGTCCTGACCGGGATCGTGCAGTGGCTCACCGACGTCGTCTTCAAGCCGAGCGTCTGGGCCGGGTTCGGGATTCTCGCGCTCTCGGCCCTGCTGTTCGTGGTGAGCAGGGCGGCCGAGCGCCGCGGCGCCGGGGGAGGCCGCAAGGAGCGCAAGGCCGCGGCGGCCGCTGCGCAGCGCGATGCCATGGCCCCCGCCGCCTCCGCTCCGTCACTGGGCCCGGGCCGCGCCGCGGGCCGCCCGCAGGGCGGGGCGAAGAAATCGGGCGACGGTGAGGACTTCTCGGATATCGAGGCGATTCTCAAGAAGCACGGAATATGACGGACCATCCGATCAGTACACCGGGGTGCCGGTGCCGGGGGTGTGCCCGCGGACTGTTTTCCGGGTAATTCACCGGGTGCGTATTCGCCTGCCCGTATTTTCCTCGTGCGCCCGGTGGGGAATGGGGATTCCGCCCCGATTCCACCCCGGTATCGGGCTTGTTCTGCCCGGAATCAGACCGACGCGCCGGAGTCCGCGGACTCGGCGCCCCGGCGCCGCGCCCGGTAGGCGGCGACGTGCAGCCGGTTCCCGCACGTGCGCCCGTCGCAGTAACGGCGCGAGCGGTTGCGGGACAGGTCCACGAAGGCGTGCCCGCAGTCCGGTGCGTTGCACCGCCGCAGCCGGTCGCGCTCCCCGGCGACCAGCAGGAAGGCCAGCGCCATGGCGCCGTCCGCGGCGAGGTTCTCGGCCACCGCCGCGCCGGGCGCGAAGTAGTGCACGTGCCAGTCGTAGCCGTCGTGCGCGCTCAGCTGCGGCGTGGTGCCGGCCTCGGCCACCAGCTCGTTGATCAGCCGGGCCGCCTCGCCCGTGCTCGCGGCGTCGAAGATCCGTCCGAACCGCTCGCGTATCGAGCGCACCGCCGCGACATCGCGCTCCCGCAGCGCCTCGACCGTGATGATGCCGTGCCGCTCCGTGAAGGCGCGCAGCTCCGCCAGGTCCTGCGGACCCGCGTTGAGGAGGTCGACGACGGAGTCGAGCGCAGCCTTGGTGTCGTGGTTGATCTGCACGTTCGTACGCTCCCTGGCCGGACGGAGGCGGCAAGTGTTCGACCGCGGCCCACGACCTTACTGGCTGGGCGGCATCTGCGCGGCCCCCTCGTCGCGACGGCGCCGCCGGCCGCGGAACGTCCGCGGACGACGGCGCCGTGCCGTGCCCTGTGTGCGAGATGTGGCGCGCAGCCTCCCCGAGTGGGCTGGCGCGCTCCGGGTCAGCCCCGGCCCGGACTCAGCTCTCCGCCAGGATGTGGGAGAGCTCGGTGTCCAGGTCGAAGTGACGGTGCTCGGTGCCCGGCGGCACCGCGGCGTCCGTCCGCTTGAGGAAGGACTCCAGGGCCCGCGCAGGGGCCTCCAGCAGCGCCTCGCCCTCCGGGGAGCTCAGCGCGATGCACACGACGCCCTGACCGTGGCTGCGGGACGGCCAGACGCGGACGTCGCCGGTTCCGGTGGGTCGGTGCAGGCCTTCGGCGAGGAGGTCGCGGGCGAAGACCCATTCGACCGTCTCTTCGGCTCCGGTGTGGAAGGTGGCGTGCACGGCATACGGATCGGCCGTGTCGTACCGCAGGCCTGCGGGGACGGGCAGTGAGGATTCGCTCGACACGACGAGGCGCAAGTGCAGCTCGCAGCTGACCGTGGTGTTCATAAGCGCCAGGGCCTTTCGCTCAGTGTGCGCTCGGGGATTCGCACGTCGGCGAAATCGACATGCCACCTACGGTGCCGTTGTAAACCCCTCTGACCGTTTTGAGGCTGTTCGGATACCTCGGACGGCCCAGTCGCCGGACGGGGAATACCGCCATTCCGGTGAGTTCAGGATCGGTCCGGTAGGTTGGGGCTCATGAATGCGGAGAGTGACCGGCGGCAGGACGCCGCGGCGGGGGACGGGACGAAGGACGGGGGCGCGGCCGAGCCCGCCCTCGGCTCGCGCGCCCCCCACTTCATCAAGCGCTCGCGGCCCTTGCACGTGAGCTGGCAGGTGGGCGTCTTCATCGTCGGCCTGGCCGTCGTCGTCGCGGGCATCATCATGCTGCCCCTGCCCGGCCCGGGCTGGCTCGTGATCTTCGGAGGCATGGCCATCTGGGCGACGGAGTTCGTCTGGGCCCAGCTCGTGCTGCGCTGGACCAAGCGGAAGGTCACCGAGGCGGCCCAGCGCGCCCTCGACCCCCGGGTCCGGCGGCGCAACATCATCCTCACCGTGACGGGCCTGGTGATCGCCGGTGCCCTCGTCGGGATCTACCTCTGGAAGTTCGGCATGGTCATGCCGTGGAAGGTGGGCGGCTGACCGGCCCGCCGCCGGTTCAAAGCACCGTCTGACATGCGGTAATGTTTGCGGTGCGCCCGGGCGATTAGCTCAGCGGGAGAGCGCTTCGTTCACACCGAAGAGGTCACTGGTTCGATCCCAGTATCGCCCACACGACAGGACCGAGGGTCCGCAAGGTTCACCCCTTGCGGACCCTCGGTCTTTGGGTGTCCGCTGGCCCCATGCCCTTCCTGGCCACGGCCCTCGCCCCCGCCCACCGCTACCGCTTCCACGGCGCATGGGCCCTGGCCGCCCCGCCCGACACCGTCTACGCCCGCCTCGAAGCCGTGGACGGCTACCCCGCCTGGTGGCCGCAGGTCCGCGAGGTCGACCGGACCGACGCCGTCACCGGCACCGCCCGCGTGCGCTCCTTCCTCCCCTACGACCTGACCGTGGCCGTCCGCGCCTGCCGCCACGATCCCGTCGCCCGCATCCTCGAGATCGCCATGACCGGCGACATCGAGGGGTGGGCCCGCTGGACCGTCCTCCCGCACGGCCCCGCCGGCAGCACCGCCCGCTTCGAGCAGGACGTGGAGGCCCGCAAGCCCCTGCTCAGACGGCTCGCCCTGCCCGTCAGGCCCCTCTTCGTGGCCAACCACGCGTGGATGATGCACGCCGGCCGGCGCGGCCTGCGGGCCCTGCTGGCCGGCGGCACCCGGGGGATTTGATGGAGAGCCGCCGCGACCTGTATTGTTCAGTGCGTTGCCGGGGAAACCCCGCACGAATCCCGGGCGATTAGCTCAGCGGGAGAGCGCTTCGTTCACACCGAAGAGGTCACTGGTTCGATCCCAGTATCGCCCACACGCAGGCAAGGCCGGTCCGTCAACAGACGGACCGGCCTTGTGCGTTGCCCGTCCGCACGGCCGTATTCCGCACGCCCGTATTCCGCACGCCCGTATTCCGTACGCTCGTATTCCGTACGCTCGTGCGCCCGGCTCTCGCGACCCCCGGTGCGCCGCTCACGCCGCGGCCGGCAGCGACGGCCGCAGCGGCCAGGCCGGGTCGCACGC
>NZ_JBAMDC010000273.1:0-8951 GCF_036961605.1 Streptomyces sp. KLMMK | reverse complement strand
AGCTCAGCGCGGCGTCACCGCTGGGAGCGGGCCTTGAACGCCGCCTTGCGGGCCTCCTTGGCGATCTTCTTCTCCGGGTGGAGGCGGCCCATGGCCTCCAGGACCTCCGCCGTCGCCGGGTGGTCCACCCGCCACGCCGTCTCGAAGAACCCGCCGTGCTGACCGACCAGGCCCTCCACGAGGCCGCGCAGCTCGTCCGTGTCGCCGGACGCGGCCAGCTGTGCGGCGATCGTGTCGATCGTCAGCCAGAAGACCATGTCCTCGCCCGGCTCGGGGACGTCCGCCGCCCCGTGCTCGGCGAGCCACACGCGGGCGAGCCCGCCCAGCTCGCGGTCGTCGAGGACCTCGCGCACGGCCGGCTCGGCCCCGGCTCCGAGGAGGGAGAGCGTCTCCTGGCAGGCGAGGCGGCGCGAGGGCGCGTCCATGTCGTCGCCGCGCCCGGCGGCGAGCAGCTCCCGGGCGGCGTCCTCCGGCGTGCGGCGGGCGAGCCACAGGTCGGCCTCCGCGCGGGCGGCCGTCTCCGGGTGGCCGGGAAGGGCGGCCAGGAGCACGTCGGCGCCCTTGTCGGCGAGGTCGCCGACGGCGGGGGCGTCGATGCCCGCCTCCGCCATGCGGGTCCGGACGGCGAAGAGGCCGAGGGGGGTGAGGGAGACCATGCCGTAGCGGCTGACGTCCTCGTCCTCGGGGGCGTCGGAGGCGACGCCGTCGACGGACTCGCGGATGTGTCCCTCGCCGTCGACCTCCTCGATGAGGGACTCGTCGACGGGCCGGTACTCGATGATCCCGGTGGGCGCGAGCAGCCGGAACTGGTCGTCCAGGCGCATCATCGCGTCGGAGACCTCTTCGAGGATGTCGTCCGTGGGCTCGTCCATGTCG
This sequence comes from Streptomyces sp. KLMMK, assembly GCF_036961605.1. Taxonomy (NCBI): domain Bacteria; kingdom Bacillati; phylum Actinomycetota; class Actinomycetes; order Kitasatosporales; family Streptomycetaceae; genus Streptomyces; species Streptomyces sp. KLMMK. The sequence continues at coordinate 8,075 of NZ_JBAMDC010000273.1, read as the reverse complement.
TCGGGCACGATCATGGACGCGGCGAGCGCCGGCAGCGGTACGGGGTGCTGCGCGTCGCTCTGCTCCAGCGCGGTCAGCAGGTAGAGGTTGCCGAGGACGCCGTCGAGGAAGTCGGCCTCGCCCTCGGGGTCCCAGTCCAGGGAGTCGAGGTCGAGGTCCTCGCCCTCGGCGATCCGGTCGGCGATGTCGCCGAGGTCGGGCGCAGCGGCGTCGGCGAGGACGCTCTCGAAGCCGCCGAGGAACAGTTCGAGGACATCGGCGGGGCTGCCGGAGGTCAGCGTGGGGAGCTCCTCGCCGGCGACGGCGGTGCCCCGGGGCCCGTCCTCGCCGGCTCCCGGCTCCTCGTCGCCCGCCTCGCCCTCCTCGGCCTCCTCGCCCTCTTCGTTCTCCTCGAAGTCCACGAGCCCGGTGTCGAGCGCGTGCTGCCACGCGTCCATGGCGTACGCGTCGCCGTCCTCGTCGCCCGCGAGCCCGAGGAGCTCGGTGGCCGCCCGCAGCTGCTCCACGAGCAGCTCGCCGCCGACCCCGACCGGGATGCCCTCCTCGCCGGCCCAGCGCGCGAGCTTCGCGGCGCGGGCGAGCAGCGGCGCGGACAGCGCGTCGCGCGCGAGCTCCGCGTCGGAGGGGAGCCGCACCGGCGGCATGGTCGGGCGGTCTGCGGACATCAGGGGGGTCTCTCCTCGTCGTGACATGCGTCGTGGCACGTACGGTGACGTGCAGCGATGCGCGGTGTGGCCGTGCGGCGCCGCGGACCGGGCGCGGTGCCCAAGCGTAGACGGGATTTCCGTCTTGCCGCCCGGTTCGCCGAACCGCCGACGGACATATGGCTGACGGTTACCCGCGGAACCTTGACAACTTCCCCGGGCTCGCAAGACATTGACGCGCGTAGAGATCGTCAGGATCGCGTCAACGACGATTCCTCCACGTCATACCCCCCTCGCATTCCCACCGGAGGCACCCGTGCCCGCTCGCCCGTCCACCCGCCGTTCCCTGCGCAGACCCGCGGCCCTCGGCTCCCTCGTCGCCGCCGCGCTCGCCGCGGGGCTGCTCGCCGTCCCGCAGCAGGCGAACGCCGAGGGCCTGCGCATCCACGACATCCAGGGCAGGACCCGGGTGTCCCCCCTCGCCGGACAGCAGGTGTCCGACGTCCCCGGCGTCGTCACGGCCGTGCGCGCCTTCGGCTCGGCCCGCGGCTTCTGGATCCAGGACACCCGCCCGGACCGCAACGACGCGACGAGCGAGGGCATCTTCGTCTTCACCGGCTCCACCGCGCCGTCCGTCGCCGTGGGCGACGCCGTGGCCGTCTCCGGCACCGTCACCGAGTACTACCCGGGCGGCGAGAAGGCCGGCCTGCAGTCGGTCACCCAGCTCACCAAGGCCACGTGGACGGTGCGCTCCTCCGGCAACGCCCTGCCCGCCCCGGTCAAGCTGCGCCCGTCGCAGATCCCCGACCGCTACGCCCCGGACGCGCGCGGCGGCTCCGTCGAGAAGCTCGCGCTGCGGCCGGGCTCGTACGCCCTGGACCGCTACGAGTCGCTGGAGGGCATGCGCGTCTCCGTGCAGGACGCCCCCGTCGTGGGCGCGACCAGCGAGCACAAGGACCTGTGGGTCACCGCCGAGCCGCGCCACAACCGCACCGCCCGCGGCGGCACCCTCTACGGCTCCTACGGCGACCCGAACGCCGGCCGGGTCAAGGTGGTCTCGCTGATCCCCTTCGCCCAGCGCCCCTTCCCCGTCGCGAACGTCGGCGACGAGCTGACCGGCACCACCGCCGGCCCGCTGGACTACGACAACTTCGGCGGCTACACGCTGCAGGCCACCGAGCTCGGCAAGCTCGCCGACCGCGGCCTGAAGCGCGAGACGACGCGCAAGCAGCGCAGCGACGAGCTCGCGGTCGCCACGTACAACGTGGAGAACCTCTCCCCCCGGACGCCGCAGGCGAAGTTCGACCGGCTGGCGGCCGCGCTGGTCACCAACCTGGCCTCGCCCGACATCGTCGCCCTGGAGGAGGTCCAGGACGACAACGGCACCACCGACGACGGCACCGTGGACGCCGGTCACACGCTGCGGAAGCTCACGGACGCCGTCAAGGCGGCCGGCGGCCCGGCGTACGAGTGGCGGCAGATCAACCCGGTCAACGGGCAGGACGGCGGCCAGCCGGGCGGCAACATCCGCACCGCGTTCCTCTTCAACCCCGCCCGGGTCTCCTTCACCGACACCCCCGGCGGCGACTCCACCACCGCCGTCAAGGCGGTCCGCGCGGGCGGCAAGGCCGCGCTGACCGCCTCGCCCGGCCGCATCGACCCCGGCAACGCCGCGTGGGCGAACAGCCGCAAGCCCCTCGCGGGCCAGTTCACCTTCCGGGGCCAGCGGGTCTTCGTCGTCGCGAACCACTTCAACTCCAAGGGTGGCGACCAGGGCGTCGACAGCCGCTTCCAGCCCCCGGCCCGCCCGTCGGAGGTGCAGCGCAAGGAGCAGGCCAAGTCGGTGAACGCCTTCGTCAAGCAGCTGCTGGCGGCCGACCGGCACGCGAACGTCATCGTCGCGGGCGACCTGAACGACTTCCAGTTCTCGTCCGCCGTGAAGACCCTCACCGCGGGCAAGGTGCTGACCGACCAGGTCGACCGGCTGCCGCGCAACGAGCGCTACGGCTACGTCTACCAGGGCAACTCGCAGGTGCTGGACCACATCCTGACCAGCCCTCACGTGCGCCGCGTGGACTACGACATCGTGCACATCAACGCGGAGTTCGCCGACCAGGCGAGCGACCACGACCCGCAGGTGCTGCGCTGGAAGCCGTAGCAGTGCTTACCGGTCGAGGCCAGCACAATTAAATAGACCTGTACGGTCGAAGGGGCCCAGAATCGCGTCCATGACGCCCACTCCCACCAGCCCCTTCGGCCGTACCGTCTGCGCGATGGTCACCCCCTTCACCCCGGAGGGGGAGCTCGACCTCGACGGGGCCCAGGCCCTCGCCGACCACCTCGTCAGGGAGGGCGGCTGCGACGGCCTCGTCCTCAACGGCACCACCGGGGAGTCGCCGACCACGAGCGACGCGGAGAAGAGCGCGCTCGTGCGGGCCGTGGCGGAGGCCGTCGGCGACCGGGCGCGCATCACGGCGGGCGTCGGCTCGGCCGACACCCGGCACACCGTGGAACTGGCCCGGGCCGCCGAGGCGGCAGGCGCGCACGGGGTGCTCGTGGTGACCCCCTACTACAGCCGGCCGCCGCAGGAGGACGTCGCCGAGCACTTCCTGACCGTGGCCGGCGCGACCGGCCTGCCCGTGATGCTCTACGACATCCCGGGCCGCACCGCCACCCGCATCGAACCCGACACCATGCTGCGCCTGGCCGAGCACCCGCGCATCGCGGGGGTCAAGGACTGCGCGTACGACCTCCTGGGCAGCGCGAAGGTCATCGCGGCCACGGACCTCGCGTACTACTCGGGCTCCGAGGAGCTCAACCTTCCGCTGCGCGCCGTGGGTGCCACCGGCTACGTCAGCACGGTCGCCAACGTCGCGGGCCCGCTGCTGGCCGCGGCCCTGGACGCCTTCGACCGCGGCGCCCCGGCGGAGGCCACCCGCCTGCACCAGCGGCTGCTGCCCCTCGTCGAGCCGATGATGTCCTCCGGCCTGCCCGGCACGGTCACGGCGAAGGCCCTCCTGAACGCCCGGGGCCTCCCCGCCGGCCCGGTCCGCCCGCCCCTGCGCCCGGCGGCCCCCGCGCGCACGGAGGCCCTCCTCAAGGCGTACGCGGAAGCTGGGCTCTAGCCGCTCGGGCGGGCGGTTCCTCCGGCAGGAGGCAACTGCGCGGTGCCGGCCGAAGGACCCCACGCGGAGGATGGCGGCGCGCCGCAGGGTGGCGTCGGCAGAGCGCCCTCCCGGGGCCGGCCGGCCTTGGGAGGGCGCTCGTGCGTCGTGCGCAGGTGACCGCGGGGGTCAGTTGTGGCTGTGCAGGATCTCGTTCAGGCCGCCCCAGGTGCTCTTGTAGGGGCGGGCCTCGACGGCGCCCGTCGTGGAGTTGCGGCGGAAGAGGATGTTGTCCGCGCCCGAGAGGGTCAGCGCCTTGACGATCTCGCCGTCCGGCAGGGTGACGCGGGTGCCGGCCGTGACGTACAGGCCGGCCTCGACGACGCACTCGTCGCCGAGCGCGATGCCGATGCCCGACTCGGCGCCGAGCAGGCAGCGCTCGCCGATGGAGATGATCTGCTTGCCGCCGCCGGAGAGCGTGCCCATGGTGGAGGCGCCGCCGCCGATGTCGGTGCCGTCGCCGACGACGACGCCCGCGCTGATGCGGCCCTCGACCATGGAGGTGCCCAGCGTGCCGGCGTTGAAGTTGACGAAGCCCTCGTGCATGACGGTGGTGCCGGAGCCGATGTGGGCGCCGAGGCGGACGCGGTCGGCGTCGGCGATGCGCACGCCGGACGGGGCGACGTAGTCCGTCATCCGCGGGAACTTGTCGATGCTGGTCACCTGCAGGTGCAGGCCCTCGGCGCGGGCGGCCAGGCGCGTGGTCTCGACGCGGTCGACGGCGACGGGGCCCAGCGAGGTCCAGGCGACGTTGGCGAGCATCCCGAAGATGCCGTCCAGGTTCTGGCCGTGCGGCTTGACCAGACGGTGGGAGAGCAGGTGCAGGCGCAGGTAGACGTCGTGCGCGTCGAGCGGCTTGTCGTCCAGCGAGGCGATGACCGTACGGACGGCCACGACCTCGACGCCCCGGCGCGGGTCCGGGCCGACGGCCTTGAGGGCGTTCTCGCCGAGCAGCTCGGCGGCGCGCTCGGCGCTCAGCCGCTCGGTGCCGGCCGGGCCGGCGTCCTCGGTGAGCTCCGGGGCGGGGAACCAGGTGTCGAGGACGGTCCCGTCCTCGGTGATCGTGGCAAGGCCGGCGGCGACGGCGCCGGTGGTACGGGAGGCAACAGCATCGGTCATGCTCGAAAACCTAACCGGACCGGCCCTCTCAAGGCGAACCGGTCGCCCCCGCGGCGGCCGCGCCCCGGCCCGGACGGCCCCTGCCGGTCACCGGGCCGGGCCGCCCGTCACCGCGGCCAGCGCCCGGACCGCCTCGTCCCGGTCGAAGGGCCGCCCGGTGAGCAGGTGCTGCAGGAGCATGCCGTCGATCAGCGCGGCGAGCGCGCGGGCGGTCGCCTCGCCGGCGGTGCGGCGGCGCAGGACGGCGGTCATCTCGTCCACGCACTCCGCGGCGATGGGCCGCACGGCCGGGCGGCGCAGCGCGGCGAGGTAGAGCTCGTACTCCAGCTCCAGGCGCCGGCGGTCCCCGGTGAGCGACTCGCCGACGAGCCGGCCCAGCTCCTCGGCGAGGGGCAGGCCGGGGTCGGCGGCCCGCTCCCAGGCGTCGAGGCCGTCGAGCCACTCCCGCGCGGTGCGCCGCAGCGCCTCCACGAGCAGGTCGTCGAGGGTGGCGAAGTGGTACGTGGTGGAGCCGAGCGGCACGTCCGCGGCGGCGGCCACGGCTCGGTGGCTGAGGGCGTCGATGCCGCGTTCGGCCACGACGCGGATGGCGGCGTCGATGATGCGGTCGCGGCGCTCGGGATCGTAGCGGCGGGCCATCAGTGGGACGCCCCGCCCAGGTTGAGGACGACGACCCCGGCGATCACCAGCAGGACGCCGCCGATCCGCGCCGCGTTGACGGCTTCGCCGAGGAAGAGCATGCCGATGACGGCCACGACGGCGGTGCCGGCGCCGGACCAGATGGCGTAGGCCGTTCCGACGTTCATGGTCTTGAGCGTCTGCGCGAGCAGGGCGAAGGCCACGAGGTACCCCGCCACCGTGCCGACCGAGGGCCACAGCTTGCTGAAGCCGTCGCTGAGCTTCATGGCGGTGGTGGCCATGATCTCGGCGAGGATCGCTCCGGCGAGCGTCACGTACATCATGCGTACGAGTGTACATATCGATGCGTACGCCCGTACGCATCAAGGTCCGGCAGGGGCTCACGGGCTCGTCAACGCCGACGGCGATTCCCGCGTCATCCTGGTGGAGAAACCATGGCCGCAGTCCGTCCGAGCAGCTCCGAGGAATCCCGACGATGCATCAGATGCCCGCCGAGTCACAGCCCCACCTGCGCACCTTCATGGGCTGGCCGCCGGCCGGTCCCGTCTGGGGCCGGTACACCGCAGCGGTGCGCAGGGACGTCGCCGCGATCGCCCGGACGATCGCGGAGTACGAGCCCGTGGTGCTGCTCGCGGCCCCCGAGGACGCCGCGGCGGCGCGGAAGGCGTGCGGCGGGGGCGTCGAAGTCATGCCCCTGCCCGTCGACGACCTCTGGCTGCGCGACTCCGGCCCCGTCTTCGTCACCGGCCCCGGCGGGGCGGCCGCGGGCGTCGACTTCGGCTTCAACGGCTGGGGCGGCAAGCAGGAGCACCCCCGGGACGGCCTGGTCGCGCACCGGGTGCTGGAGGCTTTCGGGGTGCCCCGCACCGAGGCGCCGGTCGTCGCCGAGGGCGGCTCGCTGGAGACCGACGGCGAGGGCACGCTGCTGGTCACCGAGAGCTCGCTGGTGAACGACAACCGCAACCCGGGCCGCTCGCGCGACGACATCGAAAAGGCCCTCCGGGAACTGCTCGGCGCCCGCAAGGTGATCTGGCTGGAGGGCGTACGCGGCGAGGACATCACGGACTGTCACGTCGACGCCCTCGCCCGCTTCGCCGCCCCCGGAACGGTCCTGCTGAGCAGCCCGCCGCCCGGGGCCCGGCCGGACGTGTGGACACGCATGTACGAACAGGCGCGCGCCACCCTGGAAGCGGCCACCGACGCCCACGGCCGCCGCCTGGAGATCGTGGACCTCCCCGAGCCGGACCCGGCGGAGCTCGGCAGGCGCGGCGAGGACTTCCTCGGCTGCTACGCCAACTACTACGTGGCGAACGGCGCCGTGCTCGTCCCCCGCTTCGGCGACCGCCGCGCCGACGACCACGCGGCGTCCCTCCTGCGCGACCTCCACCCCGGCCGCACGGTCCGCCGGGTCGAGATCCACGACCTGGCGGAGGGCGGCGGCGGCATCCACTGCGCCACACAGCAGCAGCCCGCCCTCTGACCGGGGGTCAGGGAGCGGGCTGCTGCTGTCGTACGGGGTCGTACAGCCCGTACGGGGTGCGGCTCAGACGTTGAAGCCGAGCGCCCGGAGCTGCTCGCGGCCCTCGTCCGTGATCTTGTCCGGGCCCCACGGCGGCATCCAGACCCAGTTGATCCGGAGCTCGTTGACGATGCCCTCGGTGGCCGACTTCGCCTGGTCCTCGATGACGTCGGTCAGCGGGCAGGCCGCGGACGTCAGGGTCATGTCGAGGGTGGCGATATTGGCGTCGTCGATGTGGATGCCGTAGATCAGGCCGAGGTTGACGACGTCGATGCCCAGCTCGGGGTCGACCACGTCGTAGAGGGCCTCGCGGACCTCTTCCTCCGTGGCCGGCTTGGTGGTCACCTCTGCGTTGTCACTCATGCGGTCTTCCTTGCTGTGTTTTCGCGGCCTTCACCCAGTGCCTGGGCGGTCGCGTCCTTCCACGCCATCCAGCTCAGCAGAGCACACTTCACGCGCGCCGGGTACTTGGAGACGCCGGCGAACGCGACCGCGTCCTCCAGCACCTCCTCCATCGCGTCGTCCGGCTCGATGCGGCCCTTGGACTGCATCAGCTCCAGGAAGGTCTCCTGGATCTTCTGCGCCTGCTCCAGCTCCTTGCCGACCAGCAGCTCGTTGAGCACGGAAGCGCTGGCCTGGCTGATGGAGCAGCCCTGGCCCTCGTACGAGACGTCCTCGATGGTGTCGCCGGCCATGCGCACCCGCAGCGTGATCTCGTCGCCGCAGGTCGGGTTGACGTGGTGCACCTCGGCGTCGCCGTCCCGCAAGCCCCGGCCGTGCGGGTGCTTGTAGTGGTCCAGGATGACGTCCTGGTACATCGAATCAAGCTTCACAGTCAGCAGCTCTCAGCCGAAGAAGTTCCGGACGTGCTCCAGACCCTCGACCAAGGCGTCGACCTCACCGGGGGTGGAGTACAGATAGAACGACGCCCGCGTGGTCGCAGGAATTCCGTACCGGAGGCAGACGGGCCGTGCGCAGTGGTGGCCCACA
>NZ_JBAMDC010000272.1:0-8966 GCF_036961605.1 Streptomyces sp. KLMMK | reverse complement strand
CGCGCCGCCGTCGCCGCCCTGCTCGCCGAGCACACCTTCACCGCCGTCGTGCACACCGCCGGAGTCGCCGACGCCGGCATGGTGGCCGACACCACCCCGGCCGCCTTCGCCGCCGCGCTCGCCGCGAAGGCCGGCGGCGCGGCACACCTGGACGAGCTGCTGGGCGATCGGGAACTCGACGCCTTCGTCCTCTTCTCCTCCATCTCCGGCGTCTGGGGCAGCGGCGGACAGGCCGCCTACGCGGCCGGCAACGCCTTCCTCGACGGGCTCGCGCGGCAGCGCCGCGCCCGGGGCCTCACCGCGACCGCCGTCTCCTGGGGCCCCTGGGCCGACGGAGGCATGGTCGAGGACGGCGACGACGAGGAGCGGCTGCGCCGCCGCGGGCTCCGCGCGATGCCCCCCGACTCGGCGATCACCGCCCTGCAGCGCGCACTCGACCGCGACGAGACGCTGCTGACCGTGGCCGACGTGGACTGGTCGCGCTTCATCGCGCCGTTCACCCTCGGCCGCCCCAGCCCGCTGCTCGGCGACCTCCCCGAGGTCCGCGCGACGCTCGCGGAGGACGCCCCCGAGCCGGGCAGCGGCTCCGGGGCGCTCGCCGGGAGCCTGAGCGCGCTGCCGCCCGAGGACCGGGAACGCGCCCTCGTGGACCTCGTGCGCACGCACGCCGCCGCCGTCCTCGGCCACCGCGGAGCGGCCGCGGTCGAGGCCGACCGGCCCTTCCGCGACCTCGGCTTCGACTCCCTGACCGCCGTGGAGCTCCGCAACCGCATCAACGAGGCGACCGGCCTGGCCCTGCCCACGACCCTGGTCTTCGACCACCCCACGGCAGCCGGCCTCGCCGCCCACCTGCTCACCGAACTCACCGGCGGGCAGGACCCGGAGACCACGGCCTCGGCGGCCGCCACCGTACTGGACGAGCCGATCGCCATCATCGGGATGGCCTGCCGCTACCCCGGCGGCGTGCGCTCGCCCGAGGACCTGTGGGAGCTGGTCGCCTCCGGCCGCGACGCGATCTCCCGCTTCCCCGGCAACCGCGGCTGGGACGTCGAGACGCTCTACCATCCGGACCCCGACCACCCCGGCACCACGTACACCACCCAGGGCGGATTCCTGCACGAGGCCGACGAGTTCGACCCCGCCGTCTTCGGGATCAGCCCGCGCGAGGCCGTCGCCATGGACCCGCAGCAGCGCCTGCTGCTGGAGACCACGTGGGAGGCCTTCGAACGCGCCGGGATCGCCCCGCACACCGTGCGCTCCACCGCCACCGGCGTGTTCGTCGGCTCCGGCTACCAGGACTACACCGCCCGCCCGCTCAAGGTGCCCGACGGCGTCGAGGGCTACATCCCCAGCGGCAACGCGGCCAGCGTGATCTCCGGCCGCCTCTCCTACGCCTTCGGCCTGCAGGGGCCGTCGGTCACGGTCGACACCGCGTGCTCGTCCTCGCTGACCGCCCTCCACCTCGCCGTGCAGGCACTGCGCAACGGCGAGTGCTCGATGGCGCTGGCCGGCGGCGTGATGGTGATGGCCGGCCCGTCCGCGTTCACGATGTCGAGCCGGCAACGCGCGCTGTCCGCCGACGGCCGCTGCAAGGCGTTCTCCTCGACCGCCGACGGCACCGGCTTCGCCGAGGGCGTCGGCCTGGTCCTGGTCGAGCGCCTGTCCGACGCGCGCCGCAACGGGCACCAGGTGCTGGCCGTCGTACGGGGCAGCGCCGTCAACCAGGACGGCGCCTCCAACGGCCTGACCGCCCCCAGCGGCAAGGCCCAGCAGCAGGTGATCCGGCAGGCCCTGGCCAACGCCCGGCTCGCCCCGGGCGAGGTCGACGCCGTGGAGGCCCACGGCACCGGCACCAAGCTCGGCGACCCCATCGAGGCACAGGCCCTGCTGGCCACATACGGCAAGGAGCGCGCAGCGCACCCGCTGTGGCTCGGCTCGCTGAAGTCCAACATCGGCCACTCCCAGGCGGCCGCGGGCGTCGGCGGCGTCATCAAGATGGTGATGGCCATCCGCAACGGCGTCCTGCCGCAGACCCTGCACGTCGACGAGCCGACCCCGGACGTCGACTGGAGCGGCGGGAACGTCCGCCTGCTGACCGAGCAGACCGCCTGGCCCGACCGGGGCAGGCCCCGGCGCGCCGCCGTCTCCTCCTTCGGCATGAGCGGCACCAACGTGCACACCATCATCGAGCAGGCTCCCGGGACCGGGCCCGCCGCCGAGGACGAGCAGCCCCGCGCGACCCCGGACGGCACCACCACACCGGCCGTGGACGTCTTCCCGTGGGCCCTGTCCGCGAAGACCGCGCGGTCCCTGCGCGAGCAGGCCCGCCGGCTGCTGAACCACCTCGACCGCGCCGAAGGGCTCTCCCTGCCCGGCGTGGGCCGCGCCCTCGTCACCACGCGGACCCAGCTGGAGCAGCGGGCGGTCGTCGTCGGCCGCGACCTGCACGAACTGCGGGCCGGGCTCGCGGCCCTCGCCGAGGGCGAGCCCGCGGACACCGTGGTCCAGGGCTCCACCACGGCCTCCGGCAAGGTCGTGCTCGTCTTCCCCGGGCACGGCTCGCAGTGGACCGGGATGGCCGCGGAACTGCTGGAGACCTCCCCGGTCTTCGCCGAGCAGGCCAAGGCCTGCGCCGAGGCCTTCGCCCCCTACCTCGACTGGCCGCTGCTCGACGTCCTGCGCGCCGAGCCGGGCGCGCCGGGCATGGCGGACGTGGAGGTCGCCCAGCCCGCGCTGTTCACGGTGATGGTGTCGCTGGCCGCCCTGTGGCGCTCCCACGGCGTGACGCCCGCCGCCGTCGTCGGCCACTCACAGGGCGAGGTCGCCGCCGCGTACGTCGCGGGGGCGCTGACGCTGGACGACGCGGCCCGGATCGTGGCCCTGCGCAGCCGCACGCTGACCAAGCTCATGGGCAAGGGCGCGATGCTCGCGGTCGCGATGCCCGCCGACCTGGCCCGCGCGAGGCTGGAGAAGTACGGGGACCGGCTGTCGGTCGCCGCCGTCAACGGGCCCGCCGCCCTGACCGTCTCCGGGGAGCCCGGCGCGGTCGACGAACTGCTGGCGGAGCTCGAAGGCGAAGGCGTCCGCGTGCGCAAGGTCCGCGGAGCCACCGGCGCCGGGCACTCCGCCCAGGTCGAGAGCCTGCGCACGGAGCTGCTGGAGCTGCTGGCCCCGGTCGCGCCGCGCGCGGCGGACGTCCCCTTCTACTCCACGGTGACCGGCGCCGTCCTGGACACCGGCACCCTGGACGCCGAGTACTGGTACCGCAACGCCCGCCGCACGGTGGAGTTCGAGCGGACCGTACGGGCGCTGCTGGAGGACGGGCACGGGGTGTTCGTCGAGTGCAGCCCGCACCCGCTGCTGGCCGGTGCCGTGCAGGAGATCGCGGAGGAGGCCGGCGCCGAAGCCGTGACCGGCGCGTCGCTGCGCAGGGACCAGGGCGGCATGGACCGCTTCCTGCGCTCCGTCGCCGAACTGCACGTCAACGGCGTGCACGTGGACTGGACGGTCCCCTTCGCGGGGCACCCCGAACAGCGCGTGGACCTGCCGACGTACGCGTTCCAGCGGCAGCGGTACTGGCTGGAGGGCGCCGACCCGGCACCCGCGGGCGCCGATCCGGTCGAGGCCCGGTTCTGGGAACTGGTCGAGAACACGGACCTGACCGGGCTCGCCGGCGAGCTCGGGGCGGACGACGCCGCTCTCATCGGCCCGGCGCTGCCGGCGCTGTCCTCCTGGCGGCGGCGCAGCCGCGAGAAGTCCACGGTGGACGGCTGGCGCTACCGCGTCGCCTTCCGGCAGCTGACCGACGCCCCGGCCGCCCCGGACCTGGACGGCCTGTGGCTCGCCGTGCTCCCCGCCGGGCTGGCCGACGAGGAGTGGGCGCCCTGCGTCGTCGGCGTGCTCGGCGCCCACGGCGCCAAGGTGCGGGTCGTCGAACTCCCCGTCGACTGCGACCGCGCGGACGCCGCGAACCGGCTCGCCGAGGAGCTCGGCACCGAACAGCCCGCCGGAGTCCTCTCGATGCTCGGCCTCGCACCCGGCCGGCACCCGGCCCACCCGACGCTGTCCGCGAGTCTCGCCGCGACCGTGACCCTGCTGCAGGCACTGGGCGACCTGGACGTCCAGGCACCGCTGTGGTGCGCGACCAGCGGCGCCGTCTCCACCGGCGCCTCCGACCCGCTGCGCGACGCCGACCAGGCACAGCTGTGGGGCCTGGGCATCGTCGCCGCACTGGAACTGCCCCGGCGCTGGGGCGGCCTGGTCGACCTGCCCGAGGCGCCGGACGAGCACGCACTGCGCCGCCTGGCTGCAGTGCTGGCCCAGCACGACGAGGACCAGCTCGCCGTACGCGCCGACGGCGTGTTCGGCCGGCGCATGGTCCGTGCCCGGCCCGCCGACGGGGAGCCCGCCACGCCCTGGCGGCCCCGCGGCACCGTCCTGGTCACCGGCGGAACCGGCGGCGTGGGCCGCAACCTCGCGCGCTGGCTCGCCGGCGCGGGAGCCCAGCACCTGGTGCTGACCAGCAGGAGCGGGCCCGACGCCCCCGGTGCGCAGGAACTGCACGCGGAGCTGACCGCACTGGGCGCCGAAGTCACCATCGCCGCCTGCGACATCGCCGACCGCGACGCGGTCGCACGGCTGCTCGCCGGCATCGAGGACCGGCACCCGCTCACCGCGGTGCTGCACGCCGCCGGCACGGCACGGTCGTCCCTGCTGACCCACGCCGGCCTCGACGAGTTCGCCGAGGCCGCCGCCTCCAAGGTCGCCGGCGCCGTCCACCTGGACGAGCTGCTCGACGGCCGCGAACTGGACGCGTTCGTCCTCTTCGCCTCCGGCGCCGGCGTCTGGGGCAGCGGCGGACAGGCCTCCTACGCCTCCGCCAACGCCTTCCTCGACGCCCTGGCACTGCGGCGGCGGGCCCGCGGCCTGACCGCGACCTCGCTCGCCTGGGGCGGCTGGGCCGGCGGCGGCATGGTCGACGACGCGGTCCAGGAGCGCGGCGAAAAGCGGGGCCTGGGCTTCATGGCCCCCGAGCTGGCCATCTCCGCACTGCACCAGGCGGTCGAGCACGACGAGGCGGCCCTGACCGTCGCCCCGATCGACTGGGAGAAGTTCCTGCCCGCCTTCACCGTGGGCCGGCCCAGCCCGCTGCTGGCCGACCTGCCGGACGTGCAGCGGCTCCTGGAGGCCGAGCAGGCCGCCGACGAGGAGACCGGCGCCGAAGCGGGCCTGGCGGCCGAACTGGCCGGACTCGCCCCGGCCGAGCAGGAGGAGCGGCTGCTGGAGCACATCCGCTCCCAGAGCGCCGTCGTCCTCGGCCACGCGTCGGCCGAGGACGTGCCGCCCACCGCGCAGTTCCTGGAGCTGGGCTTCGACTCGCTCACCGCGATCGACCTGCGGCGGCGGCTGTCGGCGGCGACCGGCCTCAAGCTGCCCGCAGGAATGGCCTTCGACCACCCCACCCCCGCCAGGCTCGCCAAGCACCTGCTGACGAAGCTCGGCGCCGCGGGCCGCGGCACCGCGGAGGAGGAGCGGCCGGCCGACATGCTGGTGCAGCTCTACCAGCACGCGAGCGAGAACGGGGCGGCCGCCGAGGCCATGGGGATGCTGGTGGAGGCGGCCCGCTTCCGGCGCTCCTTCGAACGGCCCGAGGAACTGGAGCGCCCGCCCGCCCCGGTGCGGTTCTCGCAAGGAGACAGCCCCTTCGCGCTGATGTGCTTCTCGCCGTACGTCGTACCGGCCGGAGCGCACCAGTACGCCCGGTTCGCCGCACCCTTCCGCGACCGGATGGACATGTGGGCGCTGACCCACCCCGGCTACGAGAAGGGCGAACCGGTCCCGTCCGACGTGGAGGCCGTGCTCGGCCTGCACGCGCGCACCGTGCTGGAATGCGCCGGCGGCAAGCCCGTCGTCCTGCTCGGCTACTCCTCCGGCGGCTGGATCGCCCACGGCGTGGCGGCCCGCCTGGAGGCCATGGGCGAGAAGCCCGCGGCCGTGGTGATGGTCGACAGCTTCAGCCGCGAGATCCCCTTCGACCGCCAGGTGCTCAACGCCATGGCCCAAGCGCAGTCGCAGCGCCTGGACTTCATGAGGTCCGGCGGCGAACAGCTCACCGCGATGGGCCGCTACATGCACCTGTTCGACGACTGGGCCGCGCCGGAGATCGCCGCGCCGACCCTGCTCGTCCGGGCGGGCGAGCCCATGCCGGCGGCCGGCGCCGCGGACGGCGACGGGCGCGCGGCACCTCCCGAGCACGTCGGCACGACCGTCGAAGTGGCCGGGAACCACTACTCGATGATGGAGGACCACGCCGGCACCACCGCGGCGGCGGTGGAGTCCTGGCTGGCGGACACCGTCACGGATCCGTCCGGCCCCGCCGTCCCTCCGGACGCAACGACCTGATGACCGGCCCGCGACCACCGCGAGCACCCCGGACCAGACAGAGCAGATGTGGGAGACAGACATGACGAAGGCTCTCTACGAGATCGGTGAGACCCCGCCGCTCGGTGAGGTCCCGCCGCAGATGTACGCCTCGGTGATCCGGCAGAACCGCTTCGGCCAGCCGAAGCAGGCGTTCCGCACCGAGGTCGTCGACACCCCGGCCGTGGGCCGCGGCCAGGTGCTGGTCTACGTGATGGCCGCCGGCATCAACTACAACAACGTGTGGTCCTCGCTGGGCACGCCGGTCGACGTCATCGGGATGCGTCAGCGCCAGGGCCAGCCCGAGGACTTCCACATCGGAGGCTCGGAGGCCTCCGGCGTGGTCTGGGCCGTCGGCGAAGGCGTCCGCAACGTCAAGGTCGGCGACGAGGTGCTGGTCACCAGCGGCCAGTGGGACGAGACCGCCGAGGACATCCGGCTGGGCACGGACCCCCTGGTCTCGGAGAGCATCAAGGCCTGGGGATACGAGACCAACTACGGCTCCTTCGCCCAGTTCTGCCGCGTCGACGAGTACCAGTGCCACCCCAAGCCCGCCCACCTGTCGTGGGAGAAGTCGGCGGCCTTCCTGCTCACCGGGCCCACCGCCTACCGGCAGCTCCTGGGCTGGCAGGGCAACACGGTCCGCCCCGGCGACCCCGTCCTCATCTGGGGCGGGGCCGGCGGCCTCGGCTCGATGGCCATCCAGATCGTCCGGCTGGCCGGCGGCATCCCGATCGCCGTGGTCTCCGACGAGGACCGCGCCGCCTACTGCCGCAAACTCGGGGCGGAAGGCACCATCAACCGCCGCGACTTCGACCACTGGGGCCGGCTGCCCGACGTCGGGGACGCCGAGGCGTCGGCTCGGTTCCTGCGCGGCGCCCGCGGGATCGGCAAGAAGATCTGGGAGATCCTCGGCGAGCGCAAGTCCCCGCGGATCGTGCTGGAGCACAGCGGCCAGGACACCCTGCCGACCTCGATGTACCTGTGCGACAACGCCGGCATGGTCGTCATCTGCGGCGGCACCTCCGGCTACAACGGCGACGTCGACCTGCGCCACCTGTGGATGCGCTCCAAGCGCCTCCAGGGCTCGCACTACGCCGGCACGCGCGAGTGCCGCGAGGTCATCAGCCTCGTCGGCGCCGGCATGCTCGACCCCTGCCTGTCCGCCTGCGAGGGCTTCGAGGACATCGGGCGCATGCACCAGATGATGCACGACAACGTGCACCCCTCCGGGAACATGGCCGTCCTCGTGAACGCGCCCCGGCGCGGCGAGACGACGCTCGCGCTCCCCGCCGCCTGACCGTCCCGCCGCAGCAACCCTCCCCCTCCCACCAGCAAGTGCAAGGAGAGTCATGTCCCAGCCCACCACCGGCGCGCCCGCCGTCCCCAAGGCCCGCAGCTGCCCGTTCCTGCCGCCGGACGGTCTCGCCGACATCCGGGCGGCCGCCCCGGTGACCCGGGCCACCTTCACCAGCGGCCGGGAGGCGTGGCTGGTGACCGGCTACGAGCAGGTCCGCGCCCTGCTGCGCGACCCCTCGTTCAGCGTCCAGGTGCCCCACGCGCTGCACACCCAGGACGGCGTCGTCACCCAGAAGCCCGGCCGCGGCAGCCTGCTGTGGCAGGACGAGCCGGAGCACACCGCCGACCGCAAGCTGCTCGCCAAGGAGTTCACCGTCCGGCGCATGCAGGCGCTCCGGCCGAACATCCAGCGCATCGTCGACGAGCACCTCGACGCCATCGAGGCGCAGGGCGGGCCGGTCGACCTGGTGAAGACCTTCGCCAACCCGGTGCCGTCCATGGTGATCTCCGATCTGTTCGGCGTCCCGGTCGAGCGGCGGGCGGAGTTCCAGGAGATCGCCGAGGCGATGATGCGCGTCGACCAGGACGTCGCCGCCACCGAGGCCGCCGGCATGCGCCTGGGCGGGCTGCTCTACCAGCTCGTCCAGGAGCGCCGGGCCAACCCGGGCGACGACCTGATCTCGGCGCTGATCACCACCGAGGACACCGACGGCGTCGTCGACGACATGTTCCTCATGAACGCGGCCGGCACCCTGCTGATCGCGGCCCACGACACCACCGCCTGCATGATCGGTCTCGGTGCCGCGCTGCTGCTCGACCGCCCCGACCAGCTGGCCCTGCTCCGCGAGGACCCGTCGCTGGTCGGCAACGCGGTCGAGGAGCTGCTGCGCTACCTCACCATCGGCCAGTTCGGCGGCGAGCGCGTCGCCACCGAGGACGTGGAGCTCGGCGGCGTCCGCATCGCCAAGGGCGAGCAGGTCGTCGCGCACGTCCTGGCCGCCGACTTCGACCCCGCCTTCGTGGCGGAGCCGGAGCGCTTCGACATCACCCGGCGCCCCGCTCCGCACCTGGCCTTCGGCTTCGGCGCCCACCAGTGCATAGGCCAGCAGCTCGCCCGAATCGAGCTGCAGATCGTCTTCGAGACCCTCTTCCGGCGCTTCCCGACCCTGCGCCTGGCCGAGCCCGTCGAGGAGCTCCGCTTCCGCAACGACATGGTCTTCTACGGCGTGCGCGAGCTCCCCGTCACC
>NZ_JBAMDC010000271.1:0-9003 GCF_036961605.1 Streptomyces sp. KLMMK | reverse complement strand
GCGCGGCGCCACCGGTTTCGTAGGATCACAGACTCATAAATACCGGCAGAAACCCCTTGATACGGGACATATAGCCCGGATGGCGACGTGCCGCCGTGGCTCGTTGACGCCGTTGTTCACGGCGCGTTCCACCGCCGGGCACCTCGCGCCGGTAGGAACGTCGGGAGCGATCACCGAGCACGGCGCAGCCGTCGGCACAGGAGGAGTTTCCATGGCGCAGGGGTCCGGGCACGCAGTCGGCAGACGCGCGGTGCTGCGGGGGGCGGTGGGCGCCGCTGCGGCCTCCGCGGTGCCGCCGGCCGTGGGCGCCGCTCCTGCGCTGGCCCTGGCGGGGCGGCCCGAGGCGCGGTGGGGCGTGCAGGCCGGCGACGTGACGGCCTCCTCGGGCCTGGTGTGGGTGCGGGCCGACCGCCGCGCCCGGATGATCGTGGAGACCTCGGCCACGGAGTCCTTCCGCTCCGTACGCCGCCGGCACGGCCCGCTGGTCGGGCCCGGTACGGACTTCACCGGCAGGACGGCCCTGCGCGGCCTGCCGCCCGGCGAGCAGATCCACCACCGCGTCCTGCTGGCCGACCCGGACGACCCCCGCCGCACCGGCCGCCCGGTCCACGGCACCTTCCGCACGGCGCCCGCCCGCCGTTCGGACGTGCGCTTCCTGTGGTCGGGGGACCTGGCCGGGCAGGGCTGGGGCATCAACCCCGACCGCGGCGGCTACCGCATCTACGAGCACATGCGGCGCCTGGAACCGGACTTCTTCCTGTGCAGCGGCGACACCATCTACGCCGACAGCCCCATCGCGCCGTCCGTGACGCTGCCCGACGGAAGTGTCTGGCGGAACGTCACGACCGAGGAGAAGGCGAAGGTCGCCGAGACGCTGGCCGAGTTCCGCGGCGCGTTCCGCTACAACCTGCTCGACGCCAACCTGCGCCGGTTCAACGCCGAGGTGCCCACCGTCGTGCAGTGGGACGACCACGAGGTGCACAACAACTGGTACCCCGGCCAGATCATGGACGACGCGCGCTACGCGGAGAAGAGCCTGGACGTGCTGGCCGCCCGCTCGCGGCGGGCCTTCTCCGAATACTTCCCCCTCTCCACGCAGCAGGAGGACGGCGACGGCCGCATCTACCGCGTCCTGCGCCACGGCCCCCTGCTGGACGTCTTCGTCCTGGACATGCGCACGTACCGCAACGCCAACTCGCCCGGCCGCCGCCCCGACGACGCGCAGGGGATCCTGGGCGCCCGGCAGCTGGAGTGGCTCAAGCGGGAGCTGTCGCGCTCGCGCGCGGTGTGGAAGGTGATCGCCTCCGACATGCCGCTGGGGCTCGTGGTCACCGACGGCCCGGCGGACTTCGAGGCGGTCGCGCAGGGCGACCCGGGCGCGCCCCTCGGCCGCGAGCTGCAGATCGCCGAGCTGCTGCGGCACGTCAAGCACCGGCGGATCACCGGCACGGTCTGGCTGACCGCTGACGTGCACTACACCTCGGCGCAGCACTACGCCCCGGAGCGGGCCGCGTTCAAGGACTTCGCGCCGTTCTGGGAGTTCGTCTCGGGGCCGCTGAACGCGGGCGGCTTCCCGGCGAACGGGCTGGACGGCACGTTCGGCCCGCAGCAGGTCTTCCTCAAGGCGCCGGCCACCGCCAACGTCCCGCCCGGCCGGGGCAGCCAGTTCTTCGGCGAGGTGTGCATCGACGGCGAGGGCGGCGAGCTGACGGTGCGGCTGCGCGACGAGGAGGGGGCGGTGCTGTTCACCAAGGTGCTGCAGCCGGGGCGCGTCGGACAATGACGCCGCCTGCGGGCGGTGGGATGGTGGGGCTGTCCGGCCGACCCGAGCGGAAGGTGGCTTGCCATGGCCGAGCAGGTGGACGTCGTCGTCATCGGCATGGGCCCCGGCGGCGAGCACGTCGCGGGCCGGCTCGCCGAGGCGGGGCTGGACGTGGTGGGCGTCGAGGCGGAGCTGGTCGGCGGCGAGTGCCCGTACTGGGGGTGCGTGCCGAGCAAGATGATGATCCGCGCGGGGAACCTGCTGGCCGAGGCGCGGCGCGTGCCGGGCATGGCGGGTTCGGTGCAGCAGGTCGTGCCCGACTGGGCGCCGGTGGCCGCCCGGATCCGCGACGAGGCGACGGACGACTGGAACGACCGGGTGGCGGCCGACCGCTTCACCGGCAAGGGCGGCCGCCTGGTGCGCGGGCGCGGGAGGCTGGCCGGCCCGCACCGCGTGGTGGTCGAGGGCGGCGAGGGCGGCGGGCGGGAGTTCGAGGCCCGGCTGGGCGTGGTGCTCGCCACCGGCTCCCGGCCGCAGATCCCGCCGGTGCCGGGCCTGGCGGACGTCCCCTACTGGACGAACCGGGACGCGGTCTCGGCGAAGGAGCCGCCGCGCTCGCTGCTCGTGCTCGGCGGGGGTGCGATCGGCCTGGAGGTCGCCCAGGTCTACGCCCGCTTCGGCACGCGCGTCACGGTGGTGGAGGCGATGGACCGGCTCGTCCCGGGCGAGGAGCCGGAGGCGGCCGCGCTGCTGGCCGGGGTCCTCGGCGGCGAGGGGCTGACGCTGCGCACGGGCGCCCGGGCGACCGGGGTGCGGCACGGCGGCGACGCGTTCGCGCTGACGCTGGAGGACGGCACGGAGCTGACGGGCGATCAGCTGCTGGTGGCCACGGGCCGCCGGGCGGACCTGAGCGCCCTGGGCCTGGAGACCGTGGGCCTCGACCCCGCCGGGCGGGCCCTGAAGACGGACGGCCGGATGCAGGCCGCCCCGGGGCTGTGGGGCGTGGGCGACGTGACGGGCCACGGCGCGTTCACCCACGTGGCGATGTACGAGGCGGAGGTCGCGATCCGCTCGGTGCTCGGCGAGCCGGGCCCCAAGGCCGACTACCGGGCCCTGCCGCGGGTGACGTTCACCGACCCGGAGGTCGGCGCGGTGGGCCTGACCGAGCACCAGGCCCGCGAGAAGGGGCTGCGGGTGCGCACGGGGCTCTCGCGCGTGCCGTCCTCCGCGCGCGGCTGGATCCACAAGGCGGGCAACGAGGGCCTGGTCAAGCTCGTCGAGGACGCGGACCGCGGCGTGCTCGTGGGGGCGACGGCCGCCGGGCCCACGGGCGGCGAGGTGATGTACGGCCTGGCCGTGGCCGTCCAGGCCGAGGTGCCCGTGGAGACGCTACGGCACATGATCTTCGCCTACCCGACGTTCCACCGGGGTGTGGAGGACGCACTGGCCGACCTCCGTACGAGCGAGACCCGGCCGGACACCCCGGGGGCCGGGAACTCGTAGAAACCGGCCCGCGGACCGGGAAACGGGACAGTTGACCAAAAGAACGCACTTAACCCATCGGTCACAGACTGTTCGTGATCACGCAACACCCCTCCGTCAGGGTGGTGCCCATGACGGACGAGACCACCGCGAAGCCCCACCGTGCCCATCACTGGCGGCGGGACCTGGTCGAACTGGCCGCCCTGTTCACCGCGGTCGCCGCCGCCGACACCCTGGCCGACACCGTCGCACACGGTCCCGACGGACCCGTCCTGCTCGTCTCCTCGGCCGCCGCCCTGCTGGCCACGACGGCCTTCCACACCTGGTGGGCGCGCCGGCACCACCACGCTCCCCCCGCCCCGCCGGCCGCCGCGCACTCCGGCCGCACCCTGGTGAAGGACACCCCGGATCCCGGCGTGGCCGACGCCACCACCCTGTGGCGGATGCGCACGACCGTGCGCGACGAGCCCGGCAGCCTGGCCGCGCTCTGCTCGGCACTCGCCCGCCACGGCGTCGACATCCTCTCCCTGCAGACGCACCCCTTGGCCGACGGCGTCGTCGACGAGCTCCTGCTGCGGGCCCCCGGGGCCCTGGCCGCCCGCGACCTCGCGGAGGCCGCGGCCACCGGCGGCGGCAGCGACACCTGGCTGGAGCGGGCCGACGCCCACGACCTCGTGGACGCCCCCACCCGGGTCCTCAACCTCGCCACCCGCACGGCGCTCGACGCCGCGGAACTCCCCCTCGCGCTGCGCCGGCTGCTCGGCCGCTGCACGATCCGCTCCGCCCCCGCCCGCTCGCCGCGCGGCGGCGCCCCCGCCGAGCCCGTTCCGGCGGAGGGGATGTGGGAGGGGACCGTGATGCGCCTGCGCGACCCCGCGGGCGGCTCCATCACCATCGAGCGCCCTTACCTGCCGTTCACGCCCACCGAGTTCGCCCGGGCCCGCGCCCTGGTCGAGCTCGACGCCCGCCTCGGCCCGCGCGTCCCGCCGCGCGCCGACGTGCTCACCCTGCCCGAGGGCAACGCGATCACCGTGCGCCGCGCCGACGCGGGCGACCTGGACGCGGCGCGCGCCATGCACGAGCGCTGCTCCCCCGCGACGCTCGCCCAGCGCTACCACGGCCCCGTGGGCGACGCCGACCGCTACCTGCGCCACCTGCTGAGCCCGCGCTTCGGCCGCACCCTGGCCGCGTACACCGCCACGGGCCGCCTGGTCGCCCTGGGCCACCTGCTGTGGGACGGCGACGAGACGGAGGTCGCCCTGCTCGTCGAGGACCAGTGGCAGCGCCGCGGTGTCGGCGGCGAACTCCTCGGCCGCCTGGTCGGCCTGGCCGTGGACGCCGGCTGCGGCAGCGTCTACGCCGTCACGCGCTCGTCCAACACGGGCATGGTCGCGGCGATGCGGGCGCTGGACCTGCCGCTGGACTACCAGGTCGAGGAGGGCACGCTCGTCATCACCGCCCGGCTCGCCCCGGCCCGCGTCCCGGTGCTCCCGCCCACATCGTGACATTCCGCCGGAGCCCGGCACGGAGCACGAAATGCCGGTGACGCCGCACGCCCCGCCGTACGAGGATGTCCGCATGCCGAACGAGACGAGTACCCCGCTTCCCCGCCAGGTCGCCGACGCCTACGTCGACGCGTACACCGAACTCGACCCCATCACGGGCACCTATCTCGGAGTTGCGGGGTCCGCGACGCGGCTGCCGGACTTCTCCCCCGCGGGGCAGCAGGCCGTCGCCGACCTCGCGCGCACGACCCTCGACCGCCTCGCCGAGGCCGAGCGGCAGCCCGGCGCCGACTCCGGCATCGAGCGCCGCTGCGCCCGCCTGCTGCGCGAGCGCCTCACCGCCCAGCTCGCGGTGCACGACGCGGACGAGCACCTGCGCGCCGTCAGCAACATCCACTCGCCGCTGCACTCGGTGCGCGAGGTGTTCACCATGATGCCGGCCGACACCGCCGAGGACTGGGCGGCGATCGCCGAGCGGCTGCGGGCCGTCCCCGCGGCCCTGGAGGGATACCGGGCCTCGCTCGCCGAGGGCCTGGAGCGCAAACTGCCCGCCGGGCCGCGTCAGGTCGCCACCAACCTCACGCAGCTCGACGAGTGGATCGGCTCCGGCAACGGCTGGTTCGGCGACTTCACCGCGGAGGGCCCGCAGGAGCTGCGCGCCGAACTGGACGCGGCGGCGGCCGTCGCGACGGGCGGTCTCGCCGTGCTGCGCGACTGGCTGCGCGACGTCTACGCGCCGGGCGTCGAAGGCGCCCCGGAGGTCATCGGGCGCGAGCGCTACGCCCGCTGGTCGCGCTACTGGAACGGCACGGACCTCGACCTCAACGAGGCCTACGCGTACGGCTGGTCGGAGTTCCACCGCATCCTCGGCGAGATGCGCACCGAGGCGGAGAAGGTGCTGCCCGGCGCGAGGACGCCGTGGGAGGCGCTGGCCCACCTCGACGAGCACGGCACGCACATCGAGGGCGTCGAGGAGGTGCGCGTCTGGCTGCAGGAGCTGATGGACGGGGCCATCGAGGCGCTGGACGGCACGCACTTCGAGCTGGCCGAGCGGGTCAAGCGGGTCGAGTCCCGCATCGCCCCGCCCGGCGGCGCGGCGGCCCCGTACTACTCCGAGCCGTCGGAGGACTTCTCCCGCCCGGGCCGCACGTGGCTGCCGACCATGGGCCAGACCCGCTTCCCCGTCTACGACCTGGTGTCCACCTGGTACCACGAGGGCGTCCCGGGCCACCACCTCCAGCTCGCGCAGTGGATGCACGTGGCCGAGCAGCTCTCGCGCTACCAGGTCACCCTCGGCGGGGTCAGCGCCAACGCCGAGGGCTGGGCGCTGTACGCGGAGCGGCTCATGGACGAACTGGGCTTCCTCACGGACCCCGAGCACCGGCTGGGCTACCTCGACGCCCAGATGATGCGCTCCACCCGGGTGATCGTCGACATCGGCATGCACCTGGAGCTGGAGATCCCCGCGGACTCCCCCTTCCACCCCGGTGAGCGCTGGACGCCAGAGCTGGCGCAGGAGTTCTTCGGCATGCACAGCGGCCGCCCGGCGGACTTCGTGGAGAGCGAGCTCGTGCGCTACCTCGGCATGCCGGGTCAGGCGACCGGCTACAAGCTGGGCGAGCGGGCCTGGCTGGCCGGCCGCGACGCGGCCCGCGCCGCGCACGGTGCCGCCTTCGACGCCAAGGCCTGGCACATGGCGGCGCTGTCGCAGGGCTCGCTAGGCCTGGACGACCTGGTGGCCGAGCTGTCGGTGCTGTGACGGCGAGGAGGGGGCGAGCCTGCGGGCCCGCCCCCTCCTCCAGGTCTGTCAGATGCGCCAGGTGCGGATCCGGTCGGCGCACTCGTAGACGTCGACGCGGTATTCCTTGATGTCGCGCGCGAGGTCGACTATCGATCCGTACGGCGGGTCGATGCCCTCGCCGGCCGCGGCCATGTAGGCCACGACGACCATGCACGCGTACAGGCTGCTGCGCACGGGCAGCGGCTGCAGGCGGACGAGGGTGTGCATCAGGGCGGCCGCGCGCCAGGCGGCGTCGGGCTCGTGGTCGAACTTCGCCACGTCGAAGGCGTGCCGCGAGACGGCGGCGGCGAGGGCGGTGTAGTCGTGGACGGCGGGCTCTTCGTACAGCTTCTGCTCCTGTACGCCCAGGAGCCAGGGCAGATCGATGAGCAGCGACATCAGGCAGCCGCACCACCCGTGGACGGCGGAGCCTCCTCGGGGAAGGCGGCGTCGAACTCCGCCACGTGCTCGTTCCAGAACTTGGCGGCGCGCTCCACGAAGCGGCGGCGCTGCTGTTCGCGCACGGACAGGTCGTGCACGTACGCCTTGATGCTCTTGCCGTCCGCGGCAGCGGCCTCGCGGATGGCCGCGAGTTCCTCTTCCGTGAATTCGATGTTGAGTGCCGGCATGCCCCCACGGTACCGGCCGAGTACCGCGGGTGGCAGCGGCCCGGGCGGACTTCGTGCGCAGGGCGCACGCCCGGCCGGTCAGCAGCCGCAGTCGTCCGCGTCGAGCGGGGCGGTGAGCGGGTCCGCCGGGAGCTGCCGGGTGCCGTCGGCGGTCTCCACCGCGTAGCCCTCGCGGATCCAGTACTCGATGCCGCCCAGCATCTCCTTGACGCGGTAGCCGAGCCGGGCGAGGGCCAGGGCGGCGCGGGTGGCGCCGTCGCAGCCGGGGCCCCAGCAGTGGACGACGACGGGGACGGCGGGGTCGAGGAACTGCCGGGCCAGCTGCGGGATCTGCGCCGTCGGCAGGTGGACGGCGCCGGGGACGTGGCCCTGGTCCCAGGACGCGGTGGAGCGCGAGTCCACGACGACGAAGTCCGCGGCGCCTTCGGCGAGGGCGGCGTGAACGTCGGCGACGTCGGTGTGGAAGGCGAGCCGGGCGGCGAAGTACGCGGCGGCGTCGGCGGAGGGCGCGGGCGGCACGGCCATGACGCGGCTCGTGGCGGGAGCGGCGGCAGCGGCGGGGTCAGTGGTGGGGGCAGGGCCAGTGGTGGGGGCGGTGGTGTTCATGACCATGAATCTACGACGCAAGATCACCGAGCAGAACCGTCATTCCTCGGCAAAACTCTTGAGTTACCAGGGATTTCACTGCTAAACATCGCCCATGACCGGCTATTCCCCCGACGCCACCGACTGGCGCATCCTCGACGCCCTGCAGCACAACGGACGCGTCGGCTACGCCGAGCTGGCGCGGATCGTGAACATGTCCTCCAGCGCCGTCACCGAGCGGGTGCGCCGGCTGGAGGAGGCGGGCGTCATCAGCGGCTACACGGCCGTCGTCGACCCCGAGAAGCTGGGCATGCCCGTCCTCGCCTTCGTCCGGCTGCGCTACCCCAACGGCAACTACAAACCCTTCCACGACCTGCTGGAGAGCACGCCGGAGATCCTGGAGGCCCACCACGTCACCGGCGACGACTGCTTCGTGATCAAGGTCGCGGCCCGGTCGATGCGGCACCTGGAGGAGGTGGCGGGGCGGATCGGTGCGCTGGGGTCGGTGACGACCAGCGTCGTGTACTCCTCCCCGCTGCCGCGGCGCGCGATCGGCCGCTGAAGGCCGGGCCCCGGTGGGGGCCCGGCCGGAGCCCGGTGCGGGGGGCGGTGAGTTCAGCCGTGCGGGCCGGCGCCGGCGATCTCGTGCCGGACGGCCGAGCCCGAGCGGCCCTTGACCACCCGCAGCTGGGCGGGCACCCGCCGGCGCAGGTCGGCGACGTGGCTGACGATGCCGACGGCGCGGTCCCGCTCGCGCAGCGAGTCCAGGACGTCCAGCACCTCGTCCAGGGTCTGCTCGTCGAGGCTGCCGAAGCCCTCGTCGATGAAGAGGGTGTCCAGGCGGACGCCGCCCGCCTCCTCCGTGACGACGTCGGCGAGGCCTAGGGCGAGGGCGAGCGAGACGAAGAAGGTCTCGCCGCCGGAGAGCGTGGCGGTGTCGCGCTCCTTGCCGGTCCAGTGGTCGATCACGTGCAGGCCGAGGCCGGAGCGGGCGTTGCCGCCGGCCCGGGCGTCGGAGTGGACGAGGGTGTAGCGGCCGGCGGACATGCGCCGCAGCCGGGCGGTCGCGGCGGCCGCGACCTGTTCGAGGCGGGCGGCCAGGACGTACGACTCCAGGCGCATCCGGCGTTCGTTGCGGGTGGACGTGCCCGCGGCGAGCGCCGCCAGCTCCGCCACGCGGTGGTACTCCTCGCGCAGCGGGGCGAGCCGGCAGGCGTCGGTGACGGCCGCGGCGGAGAGCCGGTCCAGCTCCTGGCAGCG
>NZ_JBAMDC010000270.1:0-9076 GCF_036961605.1 Streptomyces sp. KLMMK | reverse complement strand
TGCGCCCTACGGGGACCTCGTGCCCGCCGGGCGTGAGCAGGTCGCCGGTCAGCGACCAGACGTGGCGTGGCTGGGGGGCGCCCGTGCCGTGGGCCGTCCCCGCGACGACCCGGACCGAGGAGACCTGCGAGAACTGCAGCGCAGCCCGGCCGCCGAAGCGGTCGCGGAGGGCGGTGAGGGCGGCCAGGACCTCGCCGTGGTCCTCCGGCGGCTCCGGATCGGGGAGGTCGATGCGCCAGGGGCCGGGCGGGTCGCCGGAGAAGATGCGCGTGCCGCGGCCCGGGCCCTGGTCGTGGCGGCCCATGCGGGTGGCCAGGAGGTGGGCCGACGTCCCGCGGGGGCCGGCCGTCACCACGCCGCCGACGGCGGCTTCGCAGGCGACGGTCTCCCCCGCCGGGACGTCAGCGGGCATCGGTGTCGCCGTTGACCGGCGCCTCCAGCAGCAGGCCCATCCCGGCCAGCGAGCGGACCAGCTCCAGTCCGCGGCGGAGCGTGGTGTCCGGGTCGCCGGAGTCCTCGGGGAAGACCTCGGCGATGAGCTGCCGCGCGGTGCGCCGGCCGTCGGCGCGCTCCAGCAGGTCGCGCGCGCTGCGGCCCAGCTGGATGGTCTCGATCCGGTCGTGGGCGCTCTTGCGGGTGACCACGTAGCTGCTGCCGTTCGCGCCCGTGCCCTCCTCGGCGGCGGGTGCCCCGGCCGGGCCGCGCAGCATCCGGTGCAGGTCGTGCGGGAACTCGGCGCTGAGGAAGTCCCCGGCGCGCAGGGGGGATTCGGGGCCGACGCCGGGGGCGGCGGGGCGCGGGGGCGGCTCGGGCAGGTCGGCCGCGGCCAGCCGCATCATCTCGTAGCGCACGAGGGACGCGGCCGGCGAGTCCTCGATGCCGAGGCGGACGGTCTCCTCCTGGGCGAAGACCAGCAGGTCCCGTGCCTCGCTCTGGTGGCGGAAGCGGGTCCCCGGCGAGTGCTCGGCGTTGTACTCCTCGATCCAGGCCACCCAGCGCTCGTACCAGTCCATGGGCGAGTCGTAGTACGGCAGGAGCCGCGGCCACAGGGACGCGAGGACGACGACGTGGCCCGAGAGCTCCTCGGCCGCGTCGATCAGCGCGTCGCCCACGTCCGGGCAGGCGAAGCGGTAGTCGGTGCAGAAGAGGTCCTTGTGCTCGCGCCGGTACTGCTGGATCTGTCCCATGAGCGGGTCGGTGACGGGGATGTCGTAGTACTCGGCGGGGCGGTTGAGGGTGGGCGCGTACTGCTTGTACATGGGCGACTGGTGCAGCGGGACGAGCGTGAAGAGCTGGCTGCGCCCCTGGCCCTCCTCCAGGAACTGGAAGAAGCGGGTGAGGGTCTCGGACATGGTCTCGCGGGTCTCGGTCGGGTAGCCGACGATGAAGCCGGTGACGGGCCGGATGCCCGCGGCCTTCGTCGCCCGGACGACCTCCAGGGACCGTTCGAGGTCGAGGTTCTTCTTGATCCAGCGCTGCATCTTCGGCGAGCCGCTCTCGATGCCGTAGTAGATCTCCTCGCAGCCCGCCGCGCCCATCTTGTCCAGGAGTCCGGCGTCGATGAGGTCGGTCCTGGTGCTGCAGCCCCAGGTGACGCCGAGGTCGCGGGCGATCAGGGCGTCGCAGAACTCGTGGGTCCAGGGGCGGTTGCAGGTGAAGATGTCGTGCGAGAAGTTCACGCTGGTGCGGCCGAACACGTCCCGGACGTACTCCAGCTGCCGGATGATGTCGTCGATGGGCCGCATGCGGAACTTGCGCTCCCAGAAGGGTGCGGTGGCGCAGAAGGAGCAGCGGAAGGGGCAGCCGCGGCCGACGTCGAGGTACAGCCGGGCGCCCTTGGACATGTCGTAGGCGTAGTAGGCGGGCCAGGGCAGGTCGGCGAGGTCCTGGAACAGCGGCCGTTCGGCGTTGACGACGGCCTCGCCGCCCTTGCGGTGGGTGAGGCCGCGGATCCCGGAGGGGTCCCCGCCCGCGTGCAGGGTCTCCAGGAGCTCGTTGAAGGTCGCCTCGCCCTCGCCCCGCACGATGAAGTCGGCCCAGGGGAAGCGGCCGAGGAACTCGGCGCTGATGGGGGTGACGGCCGGGCCGCCGAGGCAGATCAGGGTGTCCGGGGAGCGCCTGCGCAGGGCCTGCCCGAGGAGGACGGTGTGGACGAGCGAGTCCGCGTCGGTCATCAGCCCGACCAGGGAGTCGCCGGCCGCGAGCACGGACCGGGCGAGGCTGTCGTAGAGGGCGTCGTCGTTGGGCACGGCGCCGTCGAGCAGCAGCTGATTGGTCTCGACGACCTCGATCGCGGCGGGCGCTCCGGCCGCGTCGGCGGCGGCCTTGAGGGACAGCAGGCCGACGGGGACGAAGTTCTGCATGGGCGGCGGGTCGCCGGGCCGGGTGCGCAGGGACATCCCGCCGTGGTTGAGGTGCGGGCTCGTGGCGAGCGCGACCTTCATCATGAGCGCTCCCCGGGCAGGGTGCTGCGGGCCGGGACCGTGCCCGGAGCGGGGGCCGGGACCGCGTCCCGGGCGCCGGGTCCGGCCCGTTCGCCGCGGCGCAGTTCGACGCGCGGCTCGGCCATGATGCGTGCGCGGAAGAGCTCTTCCCTGCGCAGGATGCTCTGCAGCTGGAAGTCGCTGGTGCCGCAGCCGTCGAAGGTGCCGTTGAGGATGCTGGACTGGCTCGGGCAGCGCCCGGTGCAGAAGTACTTGTCGTCGTTGATGGGACAGCCTTCGCAGGTGTCGCGGTAGTTGTCCCAGGTGATCTTCCGGATGAGCCAGTCCTCGCTTTCCCAGATGCCGGCGAACGGGGTGAGCTGGACGTTCCCGCCGCACAGCACCTTGTTCCCGGCGCAGGTACTGCACGGGAAGACGTCCCCGGCGGAGTTCACGTAGCAGACGCCGCGCGCGCTCATGCAGCGGCGCGTGGCGAAGACCATGGTGTAGAGGAAGTCGAGCACCTTGCCCGCGCACAGGCCGAGGGTGCGGTCCTTCTCGCGGCCCCACTCCTCCTCGTCGATCCAGAACCGGGCGGTGCGCTCGACGTCGTGCATCGAACTGGCGAGGTCCTTGTGGAGGGCGCCGCGGCCCATCGGGATGAACGGCACGCTGCGCAGGCTGACGTCGTTCTCCTTCGCCCAGTCGATGATGACGGGGAGGTCGTCGACGTTCTCATGGGTCGTGGTGGTCATGATGCTGGTGTTGAATCCGCGGTCCCGGAGTTCGGCGAGCCGCCGGGTGACGTAGGCGAACTCGCCTTCGTTGCGGTATTTCCCCTGTCCGTGCAGGCCGTCGATGCTCATGCTGATGATGACGTCGTCCTGCGGTATGCGGGAGAGGATGCGTTCGCTGAGCGTCGTGCCGTTCGTGGCGATGCCGATGACGAATCCCAGGTCGTACGCGCGCTGCACGATCTCGCAGAAATCGGGGTGCATGGTGGGCTCGCCGCCGGTGACGATCAGCGAGAAGACGCCCATGGCCGCCCATTCGTCGAGCAGCCGCATGATGAGCTCGGTGGGCAATTCGGAGCTGCGCGCCCTGCCACCCTCGACGAAGCAGTGCGGGCAGCGGAGATTGCAGGAGCGGGTGATCTCCAGCCACACCATGGCGGGCGCCCGGAAATGAAAGTCCGTCTCCACGGAGAGTCTTTCGACGAGGTGGGCCGTGCATCGTTCGGGTGGTTCGCCCGCGCGCAGCAGGGCTTCGGCGCCCTCGTCGTACATGGCCACCGAACCGTCCGGGAATGCGGCCAGCCAGCCGAAGTCCTCCCGGCGGTAGCGAATGACCGGCCGGGTCTTCGGCGGCAGCCGCCGGGCGTATTCGGGCGTGCAGGACGAAACGTGCTGCAGCAACGTACCCCTCCATCGTCTCCGTCGTCGTCCGTCTCCCCCGCGCGCGGGACGGACGTGAACCGCCGGGGCCCTCGCCGGTGAGCACGAGAGCCCCGGCGGTCGTCGGGTGCTCCGGTCCCCCGCTGCTACTTGGGGGTACCGACGGTGCTGGCCGTGGTGGCCGTGCGCTCCTCGATGACGGAGATCTCCTCGACGGCGCGCTCGGGCGAGTCGGGTACGGACGGCATGTCCTGGGGCGAAACGTGCAGGTGGGCGATGCGCAGGTCACCGCGCGCCCCGCGGGTCACCACGAGGGTCTCGCGCAGGTACTGCTGTTCTTCGCCGAGAGCCACCCGGCAGTGCAGGCTGACGAGGGCCGTGTCGCCGAGGATCCGGATCTCGGGCGAGAGCAGCTGGCTGCGCCGGGCCGTACCGGCGGCGAGGGTGAACACCCGCTGGAATTCCTCACGGCTGTCGATGCGGGTGGGCGACGACAGAATGAAGAAGGTGGCGTCGGGGGCGAACAGGTCGAAGTACGCCTGGTCGCTGCGGTCATATGCCGACCGGTACTCCTCGAGGAGCTGCTGGACGGCTTCCCTGGTGATGGCGCCCGCGGTCACCGTGGGCACGAAATCTATGGTCATTGAGCGATTCCCTTGTTTTTCGGCTGCTCCGGCTGCGTCGACTGCATGAGGGACCGGAAAGGGACGTCGTGCGAGAGCACCCCCAGCGGAGGCTGAGGGAGGGTACCTGCGGAGAATTTCTCATCTCGCCCTTGCACCAGATCGCAAGGCTCACCCAGTCGCTCGCTTGTTCGCTGGTACCCGACTATCATCGAGGGCGAGTTGGCTGTCAATACCTGCGAACTCCCGCACAAAACTGCCCAGTTGACGGGTCTGATCGCGACCGCCGGCCAGCGGTTTTCGGCGCGGAATCCGTTATTCGAGCCGGATGGGAATTCGGGAGTCCCGTTCCGAATAGAGGACCGCCGGCCCCGGCCTCCCGCGCCGGGCGGCACGGGCCGGCGTCACGGCCCGGTCGTCACGGGTAATTCGATCACCCCCGGCCGGGCCCGGGCCGCAGGCCGGGCGGCTTGCACATGGCGCCACGGCGGTG
Organism: Streptomyces sp. KLMMK; assembly: GCF_036961605.1. Taxonomy (NCBI): domain Bacteria; kingdom Bacillati; phylum Actinomycetota; class Actinomycetes; order Kitasatosporales; family Streptomycetaceae; genus Streptomyces; species Streptomyces sp. KLMMK. Next base: position 4,143 of record NZ_JBAMDC010000270.1, on the reverse strand, counting down.
TGAGGATGGCGCCATGGAACTCATGCGGTATGTCGACAATCTGCGCCAGGAACTCCTGGTCGCAGCCGAGGCGGGCGACGCGGAGACCCGCGAGGTCGCCGAGCGCCTCGTCGCGCCGCTCTCCTCCGCCGTCCGGCTCGTCCTGCTCGACGCCCTGTCCGCCGCCGCGGACGAGATCACCAGCGATCTGGCGCCGGGCTCGGTCGAGGTCCGGCTGCGCGGGCTCGACCCGAGCTTCGTCGTCAGCCTTCCCCCCTCCGACCACGGGCCCGGCGAGGCCGAGGGAGGCTTCGAGCACCCGCACGCCGGTGCGGTGCCCTCGCTGCCCGCCCCGCTGCCGGTGCCGGCGGGCGGGGAGGACGGCGCCACGTCCCGCATCAACTTCCGGCCGCCCGAGCACCTGAAGGCGCGGATCGAGGAGGCCGCCGGGCGCGAGGGCCTGTCCGTCAACGCCTGGCTGGTCCGGGCGGTGTCCGCGATGCTCGACTTCGACGAGCAGGCACGGCGCCCCGAGCGGCGCGCGCCGCGGGGCGGCCAGCACTACACGGGCTGGGTGACCTGAGCCCGGCCGGTACCGGAGCATCGCCACCGGTCCCGGAGCATCGCCACCCTTCCGACCAGCGGGGACAACACCATGCCTGTTTTCGAGACGCCGCAGCCCATCTCCGTCTCCGTCGACCTCCAGGTCGGGGACGTCCGCCTCCAGGCGGACGAGCGCACCGACACGGTCGTCGAGGTGCGCCCGAGCGACCCGGGCAGCCCGGCGGACACGAAGGCGGCCGAGGACACCCGCGTCGAGTACGCGGGGGGCCGGCTGCTCGTCAGGGGCCCGAAGTCGCGCGCCTTCTTCGGCAGGACCGGATCCGTCGACGTGACGATCGGCCTGCCGTCGGACTCGGCGGTCGAGGGCACGGGGCAGATGACCGCCTTCCGCTGCGCCGGGCGACTGGGCGAGTGCCGCATCAAGACATCGGCGGGCGACATCCGCGTCCAGGAGACCGGCCCGCTCACCGCCACCACTTCCCTGGGCGACGTCACGGCGGACCGGGTGCGCGGCGCCGCCACGATCACGACCGGGACCGGCGCGATCCGGGCCGGCGAACTGGCGGGGCCGTCGGTGATCAAGAACTCCAACGGGGACAGCCGGATCGGCGAGGCGGCCGGGGACCTGCGGGTGCGGTCGGCCAGCGGCAGCGTCTCCGTCGGCACGGCGCACGCGGCCCTGGAGGCCAGGACCGCCCACGGGGACATCCGCGTCGGCGAGGTCGTGCGCGGCTCGACCGTCCTCGCCACGTCGAGCGGTCAGATCGAGATCGGCATCCGCCCCGGCACGGCCGCACACCTCGACGTCCGGACGAAGTTCGGCAACGTGCACAACCTCCTGACGGCCTCCGAGGGACCCGGACGGTCCAAGGAAACGGCCGAGGTGTACGCGACCACGTCCGTCGGCGACGTGACGGTCCGCCGGGCCGGGGGCGCCTGAGGCGGACGCCCGCCGAGGAGCCCGGGAGGGTCACGCCCCGCTTCCGGGCCTCAGTCGGTCAGCGCCCGCACCATGACCCGTATGCCGCGCCACACCCAGCCCAGCGCACCGAGCTCGATCGCGGTGTCGGCGGCGTCGACGGCCGTCTCGGCCCGGTCCGAACGCCGGCAAGGCGGACACGTACGCCGCCGGAAGCGACCGTCCCTTCCACAGCGCTTGCACGCGCCCCTGCGGTTCCACATGGACATGATCATCCCATGAGCGGCGGCGGGCCACGGACGCGGCAGCCGGCCGAGCCGGACGTACGGGGCCGGACAGCGCCTCGTGCCCGCCGTGCCCGTTGTCAGTGGTCCCGTGCATGATCGCCCCATGACACAGAACACCACCGCCACCGATGCCCTGCACGCGGTCGCCCGTGAACACCTGCCCGCCGACGTCGCCGAGCGGTGGATCGGCCTGCTGCGGCCGGGCCTGGGGCTGACCAAGGCCGCGGACGAGGGGACGGACGTGGTCGTGGGCCGGCTCGGCGGGCTGCCGGAGCTCCCCGAGAACGAGGAGTGGCCCGTATGGGAGGGGCACGGCCCCCTCACCTTCATCGCCTCCCTCGACTGCGCCGCGCTCCCCTCCGCGGCCCTCGACATCGCCCTGCCGGAGGACGGCACGCTGTTCTTCTTCTACTTCGACGGGCAGCTGGACGACGGCAGTGCGTGGGTCGCGCCCGATGAGCCCGACACCTGGGCGGGAGCGCGCGTGCTGTACGTGCCGGCGGGCGTCCCCCTCGCCGAGCGCCCGGCCCCCGCGGGAATCCGGCCCTATGCCGAGGTCCGGCTGGCGGCACGCGTGGAGGCGACGGCCCCCTATCCCTGGCACCCGGTGATCTACCGGGAGTTCGCGCCGATGCCCGACGACCACCCGCTGTGGGACGAGGACTTCCAGGAGGCCCTGTGGGACGTCCCGGGTGCGGGACACCTTGTCGGAGGCCACGCCGACCCCGTGCAGGACGATGTGGAATCCGAGGTCGCCCGCGGCGCCCTGGGCAACCCGCCGAACGACGACCCCCGCATCGGCGAGGAGGCGCTGCGCTGGACGCTGCTCGCCCAGATCGACTCGGACGACGACGCCGGGATGATGTGGGGCGACTGCGGTGCCCTGTACTGGCTCATACGCCCCGAGGACCTGGCCGCCCGCCGGTTCGACCGCGCCATGTTCACCTGGCAGTGCAGCTGACGTACGGGGTGCGGGAGTTGTGGCGCAGGACCCCGGCCCCACGCCACTGACCGGCTACTGGCCGGCCGGTGCCGGGACGAGTCCGTCCGCGACCAGTCCGGAGAGCACCGCTTCGCCGAGGGCGTGGACGGCGGACTGCGGCCGGACCATGACCGTGAACTCCTTGATCCGCCCGTCGTCGCCGAAGTGCAGCAGGTCGATGCCGTGGATCTCCTTGCCGCCCGCCGTCGCCCGGAACAGCAGGACCGCCGACGGAGCGGGGGTGCCGTCGGCGCTGGTCTGCGCGGTGCCCGTGTAGTCGCCTATGTAACGGAAGTCCTCGAAGGTGCGCAGGAGGACCCCGAAGAGGCCCAGCACCTCCGGCTTGCCCTCGAACGGCGTGAACTTCACAGGGCTGTAGAGGCGGACGTCGTCGGTGAACAGGTCGTCGAGCGCTGCGAGGTCGCGGTTGCCGACGGCGGCGCGGAAGCGGTCTGTGGTGGTCATGGCCATCCCCTCGGGCAGTGATAGTCATGAAAATGACTAGTCACTTTCATGACTACCACGGGGTGCGTGCCGGGCGACAGGGCCGGAGGAAAGGCGGAGTTCCCGGATGCGGCCGCCACCGCGCGCGCAACTCCCCGGCGATGTACGTTGACCGGGATCGGCAACGCCTTCAACACTCGTACAAGTTACCGAAGGTATTGACGTTTACCGTTCACAAAATTATGGTCGCGGGACTCTCGCAGGAGATCAAAACGACGGAGCACCATGACGTACTCTCCCGGCGCCCGGCCGCGTCCCGTCCGCCTGTCCGTACTGCTGCTGGCAGGCGCGCTCGTCGCCTCGGCGGCGCCCGCGACCGCCGCCCCGGCGCCACCGCCCCCCACCGGCGCCCGTCCCCCCGCCTCCGTCTCCCCGTCCCCCGGCAACTGCCGGACGGACGACGGCTGGACGCTCGAGTCCACCCGCATCGACCCCGGTGACGCCCACCACGCCTACGTGGGCAACGGCTACCTGGGCCAGCGCGTCGCACCCAACGGGTCCGGATACACCGACAGCAGCGCCAAGACCGGCTGGCCGCTCTTCACGCCGAGCTACGACGGCTCCTTCGTCTCCGGCCTCTACGCGCACAACAAGCAGACCGCCGGCGACCGGCAGGCCGTCGCGGCCCTGCCCACGTGGACCACGCTCAACGTCGGCACCGGCGGAGAACACAGCGATACCTTCAACTCTTCGACGGACAAGGGGCGTATCTCCGGATACCGACAGACCCTCCTCCTGCACTGCGGCATCGTCCGGACGGCCCTGACCTGGACCGCCGCCGACGGACGGAAGACCGACCTGGTCCACGAGGTGCTGGCCGACCGCAACGACCCGCACGCGGGCGCCGTACGGCTGCGCATGACGCCGCGCTGGAGCGGCGAGGCCACCGTGACCGACCGGATCGACGG
>NZ_JBAMDC010000027.1:0-47113 GCF_036961605.1 Streptomyces sp. KLMMK | reverse complement strand
TGCCGGGCGCGGCGGCGGAGCTCGACACGGTGGCCCGGCTCTGGCAGCGGGAGTCCCGCCTGCTTCCCCTGGCCCTGTGGCTCGACGCCGACGACGAGGCGCGAACCGACGGCGACGTGCACGCCGCAGGGGAAGCGGCCGGCCGGCTCGGCCGCTTCCTGGAGCGCGTCGGCGGACCGTGCCTGGTGGCGACCAGGGAGACCCGGCCCGACGTACCGGCCCCCACCGCGGTGGTGGAGGTCGTCCCGCCGCCGGCGGCGGAGCGGGCCGCGGCGTGGCGCACGCTGCTGCCCCCGGCGGATGCGGACCGGCTGGCCGGGCAGTTCGCCCTGGACCTGCCCTCGATCCACGAGATCGGGGCCGCCGCGGGCGGCGACCCGGACGCCGCCTGGCGGGACTGCCTGGTGCGCACCCGCCCCCGCCTCGGCGGGCTGGCGCAGCGCCTGGAGCCGGGGGCCGGCTGGGAGGACATCGTGCTGCCCGCGCAGGAGGCGGAGCTGCTGCGGCAGATCGCGGCCCAGGTGGCCCAGCGCGACACGGTCTACCGGAGCTGGGGCTTCGCGCAGCGGACCGGCCGCGGGCTGGGGATCAGCGCGCTGTTCACCGGGCCCAGCGGCACGGGCAAGACGATGGCGGCCGAGGTGCTCGCCCGGCACCTGGGCCTCGACCTGTTCCGGGTGGACCTCTCCGCGGCGGTCAGCAAGTACATCGGGGAGACGGAGAAGAACCTGCGCCGGCTCTTCGACGCCGCCGAGCCGGGCGGCACCATCCTCTTCTTCGACGAGGCCGACGCCCTCTTCGGCAAGCGCAGCGAGGTCAAGGACTCCCACGACCGGTACGCCAACATCGAGGTCGGCTACCTGCTGCAGCGCATGGAGTCCTACCGGGGCCTCGCAATCCTGGCCACCAACCAGCGGCGCGCGCTGGACACGGCGTTCCTGCGGCGGCTGCGCTTCATCGTGCCCTTCGAATTCCCCGGCCCCGCCGAGCGCCGCCGGATGTGGGAGCGTGCCTTCCCGGACGCCGCGCCGGTCGACGCCCTCGACACGGGCCGGCTGGCCGAACTCCCGCTCAGCGGCGGGATGATCCGCAACATCGCGCTCAACGCGGCCTTCAGCGCCGCCTCGGCGGGCACCCCCATCGGCATGCCCGCCGTGCTGGCCGCGGCCCGCGCCGAACTGCGCAAGGCCGACATGCCGCTGCCCGCGGCGGACTTCTCCTGGGACGGTCAGCCGGAGGTGACCCCGTGAAGGTCGAACTGTCCATCGGACGGCTGGTGCTGGAAGGCGTCCCCGGCCACCGGGCCGCCGCCCTGAGCCGGGCGCTGGAGACGGAACTCGGCGCCCTGCTCACTGCTGCACCGCCTCGCGGGCAGGGAGACCTCCACCTGCGCCGCGCCGTGACGGCGCCGGTACCCGCCACCGCCGACCCCACCGCCCTCGGCCGGCGCATCGCCCACGCCGTCCACGGGGTCCTCGGGACTCCCGGCACCGCTCCGGTGGCCAGGGCCGCGGCCGCGCACCGGGGGACGCCCCGATGACGCCCCCTCTCGCCCTGCGCGGCGGCTTCGTCTTCCTCGACCCCGAGCAGGGCCGCGTCCTGCGGGTGACGCCTTTCCAGTACAACCCCGACACTCTCACCCGCAGCCTGCAACCGCGCAGCGCCGGAGCCGGGGGCGGCGACCGGCTGGAGGCGCTGCGGCTCAGCGGCCCGCCGCAGGAGACGTTCAAGTTCGACGCGGAGTTCGACGCCGCCGACCGGACCGACAAGGGCGGCCGGCCCGACCCGGCGGCCGGCACCGGGCTCTTCGCGGTGCTCTCCGCGCTGGAGAGCGCCATCCACCCCACGGGGGCCCAGCTGCGCGAGACGGACCGGCTGTCGTCCATGGGGATGATCGAGATCGCCCCGGTGGAGTCGCCGCTGGCCGTCCTCGTGCTCGGACGGCGCAGGGTCGTACCGGTGCGGATCACGGAGATGTCCGTCACGGAGGAGGCGTACGACAGCGCCCTCCAGCCGGTGCGGGCCAAGGTGTCCCTGTCCGTGCGCACCCTGACCACCGACGACGTGGGCTTCGACCACCGGGCCGGGGCGCTCTACCTCCGCTACCACCAGGGCAAGGAGAGCTTCGCCGCCCTCGACGCGTTCGGCTCCGACGCCGTCGGCCTGACCGGGATCTGAGCGCGGGGAGCCGAGGAGACGCCGATGTTCGAGTCCACCAGCCGCTACCACGGCCTCCCGACCGCCACCTGGACCGGCCCGGACGGGCGGGCCGTCGCCTACGTCCGGCGCCGCTTCCCGCCGCACCCCGAGGACTTGGTGACCGTCCGCGAGGAAGCGGTGGGGGTGGGCGAGCGGCTCGACGCGTTCGCCGCGCGACACCTGGGCGACCCCGGGCAGGACTGGCGGATCGCCGACGCCCACCGGGTGCTGCGCCCGGACGACCTCACCGCGGTGCCGGGACGGCGGCTGCGGATCACCCTGCCCGCGGGGATGCCGGGCGCGTACGCGGCAGGGGGCGCCCCGGGATGACCCGCAGTCTGCAACTGATGCTGCTCACGGGGAAGTACGTGCCCACACCGGCGCCTCCGTCGCTCATCGACGCCCTGCGCTCCGTGCAGGTCACGGTCGCGAGCGAGGGGGCGAGCGGCTTCCAGCTGACGTTCGCGCTGGGCAAGCGGTCGGCCGTGACGCGGGAGATGCTTCCCCTGGGGATGCTGGACCCGGAGACCCGCATCATCGTGATGGTCGTCGTCGGCGGCATGCCGCACGTGCTGATGGACGGCCTGATTACCCGTCAGGATCAGGCGTGCGGGGCGACTCCGGGGAGCTCCACGCTCACGGTGACGGGGCAGGACATCTCGATCGTCATGGACCAGAAGACGGAGAAGAGGTCCTACCCGGCCCGGGTGTCCTCCCTGCAGGTCATGGAGCTGTGTGCGGCCTATGCACGGTACGGGATCGTGCCGCTGGCCGTTCCTCCCCTGATCCAGAACATCCCGAACCCGCTCAAGACGTCGCCCTTGCAGCACGCCACGGACCTGGCCTACCTCAAGGAGCTGGCGGAGCGCGTCGGCTACGTCTTCTACATCGATTCCGGCCCGCTCCCGGGGGCCAACATCGCCTACTGGGGTCCGGAAGTACGGGTGGGTGTGCCGCAGCCCGCGCTCACCGTGGACTCGGACGCCGCGACCAACGTCGAGTCACTGAGCTTCGGCTACGACGGCACCGGCCGCACCGCCTACACGATCGGCGTCACGGAGCCCATCAGCAAGCAGGTGATCCCGGTTCCGCTCCCCGACGCCAGCCCGCTCCGGCCGCCCCTCGCCGTACGCCCGGCACCGGCGTTCAAGGAGGAGCCACTGCTAGGCCTGACGGGCCGTTCGCTCCCGGAGATCCTGTTGCTGGGTCTCGGCAAGAGCGCCCGGTCCAGCGACGTCGTCACCGGCCAGGGCCGGCTGGACGTCCTGCGCTACGGGCACGTCCTGAGCGCCCGGCGGCTGGTGGGAGTCCGCGGCGCAGGTCTGACCTACGACGGCCTGTGGTACGTGCGCAGCGTCACGCACGAGATCAAGCGCGGCGAATACAAGCAGAGCTTCAGCCTCGCCCGCGAGGGCCTCGTCTCGAACACACCGGTGGTGATCCCATGACAGCCTCGACCACGAAGCGGTTCCACGGCCTGCACCAGGGCGTGGTCGTCTCCAACGTGGATCCGCTCCAGGAAGGCCGGCTGCTGGTGCGGGTCCCCGAGGTGCTCGGCAACGAGCCCGGCATCTGGGCCTCGCCGCTCTCGCCCGTGGCGGGCGTCGCCAGCGGCATGTACGTCGTACCGCTGGTCAACTCGGGCGTGTGGGTGCAGTTCCTGAACGGCGACCCCCACCGGGCGGTGTGGGTGGGGTTCTGGCGCGGCGGCGCGTCGGACGTGCCCCCGGCGGCCCGCACCACCCCGCCGGGGACCCCGCAGATCGTGCTGGCGACCCCCGGGCAGAAGGCCCTGGTGATCAGCGACGCGCCGCCGCCGATGGGCGGCGTCACCCTGCAGTTCCTGGGCGAGGCCGGGCCCTCCATCAAGATCACCGCACTGGGCATCGAGCTCTCCTGCGGGCCCGGGCTGGCCAGCATCAAGCTGGAGGGGCCGGTCGTGAGCATCAACGGCACCTCGCTGCAGGTCGTGGGGTGAGGGCGGGTCATGCCCGGACTGGTCCTGCACGCCGGAGCCGTCATGATGTGCGCCCACCCGCCGGGCGTCGTGACCCTGCCCGCTCCCACCCAGCTGAAGGTGCTGGTCGGCCTTCAGCCGGTCGCCACCGTCGCGGACGTCTTCGTGGTCGGGGGCTGCGCCCTCACCTCCACGCCTCCGTTCTGCACCACGGTGCGCTGGTTCCAGTTCTCCGCCCGTGTGCTGGCCGGCGGGCGGCCCGTCCTCGTACAGCCGACGCCGCCCCCGAGCCCGGGACCCGCCACCGGGGTGCCCGCCCCCGGCCCGCCGGTGGTCCAGGCCATGCAGATCAAGGTGAGAGCGAGCTGAGCGGCCCGTGGACATCGACTTCCCCTACCGCATCGACGAGCGCGGCCGCACCGCGGAGACCGGCCACCCCGACCACGTCCGCGACATGGTCGAGATCGTGCTCTTCACCACCCCCGGCGAGCGCGTCAACCGCCCCGACTTCGGCTGCGGGCTGCTCGACCTGGTCTTCGCCCCCAACGGCCCCGAGCTCGCGGCCACCGTGGAGCTGACCGCCCAGGCCGCACTGGAGCGCTGGCTCGGCGACCTGCTCTCCGTCGAGACCCTCGCCGTCACCGCCGAGGAGTCGGTCCTCACCGTCTCGCTGAGCTACCGGCTCGCCGCCACGGGACAACGCCACAGCATCGTCGTCGACGGGGGGACCGCGGCATGAACCCCCAGGGCCCGCCGGTCTGCGACGACGAGCGGCGCCGCGCCTCCGTGCGCCGGGCCGGGCTGGCCGGCATCGACGCGGTGACCGTCGACGCCGACCAGCGCGGCCTCACCGTCACGCTGTTCGGCACCGTGCCCCCCGGCATCAACCGGCACAGCTTCCGCATCGAAGGCGGCCGGCGGGTCACCGGCATCCGGGTCGTCGGCGCCACGGTCCACGGCTGCGCCGACGCGGATCCCGCCACCGACGTGCACCTCGCCCTCGACCGGCGCGGCGACACCTCCACCTACCGCCTGCTCGCCCTCGGTGACGCCTTCGACTCCCGTTACGCCGCGTACGAGTTCGGCTTCCGGCAGCACTGCCCCACCGGCCTGGACTGCCGTCCCGCCGGCCCCCCGCCCCCGCCCCCGGCCCGGCCGGCGCCGGCCATCGACTACCTGACCAAGGACTACGCCGGCTTCCGGCGCCTGCTCCTGGACCGGCTCGCCCTGACCATGCCGGACTGGGCCGAGCGGCACGTGCCGGACCTCGGCATCACCCTGGTCGAGATCCTCGCCCACGTCGGGGACCGGCTCAGCTACCAGCAGGACGCCGTCGCCGCCGAGGCGTACCTGGACACCGCCCGGCTGCGGACCTCCGTCCGTCGGCACGCCCGCCTGGTCGACTACCCCATGCACGATGGCTGCGCCGCCAGGACCTTCGTCTGCGTGGAGACCGACACGGACCTGAACGACACCGACCCCGGAGAATTCGCCTTCGCCGTGCTGCCTCCCGGGCGGCTCCCGGACGCGGAGCCGGTGATCACAGGTGACGTCCTGCGGGCCCAGGGCCAGGTCTGCTTCCGGCCGCTGGAGGACCGCAGGATCCGGCTCCGTGCGGCCCATAGCCGCATCGAGCTGTGGGCCTGGGGAAACGAGCAGTGCCACCTGCCCGTAGGGGCGACCGAAGCCACGTTGTGTGACGGAGAGTTGAAGGAAGGGCGCGCCCACAGGGTTCTGGATCTCCACCCCGGTGACGTTCTGATCCTGGAGGAGGAGCGCGGCCCCGCCACCGGCGCCCGGGCCGACGCCGACCCCACCCACCGGCAGGCCGTCCGCCTCACACGCGTCACACCACGCATCGACACCGTCGAAGAGGTTTCCGTCGTCGATGTCGCCTGGGACCCCGAGGACGCCCTGACGTTCCCGCTGTACTTGGCTGTCCGAGGTAGAACCCAATCCCTGGCCGTGGCCCGCGGCAACGCCGTCCTCGTCGAGCACGGCCTGGACAACACCTGGGGAGCGGGCGCGGCGAGCGCAACGGGCGCAAGGGGGACGACGGGCGCAACGGGCTCCGCGGCACCGGTGTTCACCGCGCCCGGCCACTGGGCCGGCGGGAAACCCTTCGCCCCGGCCCTGCCCGACACCGGCATCACCTGGTCCGCCCCCTTCCCCGATCCGGCCCACGTCGCCGCCGCGCAGGCGCGGCAGCTCACGCTCCTGCCGGAACGCGCGCGCGACAGGATCCGCAACCTGCTGGACGCCGAGAACGCCGCGGGGAAGGCCGCGGGGAACGCTGCCGGGGGCAGTGAGGGGGGTTACGAGGAGCCCGGATACGGGAGTGACAGCGGGGACGAGGCCGGTGCAGATTCCACGGGTTACGGCGGGGGCGGCGCCGCTGCCGGGAGCGCCGAGGCAGGTGCCACCGAAGGCGGGGTCACGACCGTCGGCGACGACGCGCACGCACTGAGGATCCTCTTCGGGGAGGAGACCCTACGGGCGGTCGGCTTCTACGGGGACCGCAGGCGTGCCCTGTCCACCCTCCTCTCCCGCTTCGAGTACCTCCTGGACACCAAACTCCGCCGCCTGGGCGCGCTGGTGCAGCAGGCCCGCTCCGGATACGTCCTTCCCGAGGAAGACGTCGACGGGGAACTCGCCCAGAGCTGGGGGCCGGACGCCCGGAACGTCCTCCCCGGCTCCCCGCTCCTCCACGGGCCGGCCGCCCGCGCCCTGCGGACCGACCCGCGCGCCGCGCTGCCCCGACTGCTCCTCCAGCCGGTGGCTCCCGCGGGAGGGAAGGAACCCGGGCACGGCAAGCAGCGGGAGTCCGCGGCGGACCGTACGACGCAGTCCGGCCGAACGACGCAGTCCGACCGCACACAGGCCGCGCACTCCGCCCCTTGGACGCCCTGCCGCGACCTGCTGAGCTGCGGCCCGCGCACCCGGCACGTCGTGGCCGAGACCGACGACCAGGGCATCGTCACCCTGCGGTTCGGCGACGGCCGGGCGGGCTGCCTGCCCGTCCCCGGCACGAAGCTGCGGGCCGAGTACAGCGTCGGTAACGGCCGCACGGGGAACGTCGGCCCCGGGGCGATCAACCGGGTCGCCTTCCGCACCCTCCGGCCCGGCGGCATCACCCGCGTCCGCAACCCCTTGCCCGCCACCGGCGGCACCGACCCCGAACCCGTGACCGACGTCCGCCGCGCCGCGCCCCGCGAACCCTTCCGCAGGCTTCTGCGCGCCATCACCGCCGACGACTACGCCGCCCTGGCCCAGCAGCAGCCCGGCATCCAGCGCGCGGCCGCGGCCCTGCGCTGGAACGGCAGCTGGTACGAGGCCGACGTCGCCCTGGATGCCCAGGGCACCGCGGACGTGCCCCGGGACCTGCTCGACGGCGTCCGGCAGGCCCTGCACCGCTACCGCCGCATCGGCCACGACGTCGTCACCAGTCAGGCCGTACAAGTGCCCCTCGACGTCGCCCTGACGGTGCGGGTGGACCCTCATCACGTCGCCGGACACGTCAAGCAGGCCCTGCTGAGCGCGCTGAGGCCCGGCCCCCTGCCCGGCGGCGGACGGGGCTTCTTCGACCCCGACGCCATGTCGTTCGGCACCCCGGTGCCCGCCAGCCGGCTGATCGCGTCGGTGGTCGCCGTCCCCGGCGTGCGGCACGCCGAAGTGACCCGCCTGCGCCGACTGCACGGCACCGGCCCCGCCGTCCCGGACGACGGGGTGCTGTGGATGCGGCCACTGGAGATCGCCCGGCTCGACGACGACGCCGCCCGGCCGGAGAACGGCCGGCTGGACCTCACCCTCGAAGGAGGACGATGAGCAGCCCGACCTGCCGCTGCGGCTGCCGCACCGCCACCCGCCCGGCCGGTCCGGCGCGCATCTGGAACCGGCCCGGACTGCCCGAACTGTCCTGCCGCGCAGGCACCCACGGACAGTTCCTGGACGCCATGCTCGCCCGGCTGTCGGGCGAGGACCACCGGCAACTCGCCCGCCTCACCCACCGGGAGACCGACGACCCCTCCGTCGCTCTGCTGGACGCCTGGGCCGTCATCGGCGACATCCTCACCTTCTACCAGGAACGCATCACCAACGAGGGCTACCTCGGCACGGCCACCGAACAGGAGTCCCTGACCCGGCTCGGCAGACTCGTCGGCCACTGCCCGCGCCCCGCCCTGGGCGCCGGCACCTTCCTCGCCTACACCCTCGACCCCGGCGGCCGCGCCACGATCCCGGCCGGGTCACAGGTCAAGAGCACGCCTTTGCCGGGCGCTCTCCCACAGACCTTCGAAACCTCGGAGGACCTCCACGCCCGCGCCGAATGGAACCAACTGCCCGTCCGCCGGACGGAGCCGCCCGACCTCAGCGCCGTGCGCCTGAGGACGGTGCGGGCGCTGGATCTCTCCGGGATCCATGCGGGCCTGCGGCCCGGGGACCGGATGTTGTTCTCCTTCCCCACCCTCAACGAGCCGGAGCCCGAAGAGCCCGCAGGCTTCGTCGTCCGCACCATCCACGACAGCAAGGCCGACCCGGAGCACCAGCGCACGACCGTCTACTTCGCTTCGGTCACGCCCGAGGACGAATACGCCGATGCCGCCGAGGCACTCGATAGGGCCGTCGAAGAGGCGATGGGCGAGCAGCCCCCCGGCGACGCGGTCGAGACGTTTCCGCGGACAGTGCTCCGCCCGATCCTGGAAGCGGGCTCCCAACGGGAGTCGCGCTTCTTCGCCGAGCTCTTCGACCCGCTCAACCGGCTCGACGAGCACCTCGCCATCGCCAGGAAGAAGGGCGACCGGGCGATCGTGGAGCTGCTCGACCCGGTGGCGGCCGCGGCAAGAGCGCTCCGGGTCGCGGCGGCCCGGGCGACCGACTCTCCGGAACTGAAGGCCCTGATCCACCTCGGTGAACCGCCGCCAGGGAGGAATGGCGGCGGGACCGGGCTCGTCGGCCCGGGCGAGAACACGGCTGACGCAGGCGGAGGAGAGGACGGCGAAGGAGGAGATCAGGGAGCGACAGCCGGCGAGAGCGAGCGCAAGCGCCTGAGAGGCCAGGTACTGCTCGGCCTCACCCCCGTCCTCGCGGCCCTGGCACGGCCCCCTTCCCGTCCCCCCGCCAGCCGGCGCGACCTGACCACGCCCATCGCCGACCTGTACGGGACAGGCTCCGATGCCCTGCTCAGGCTGCTGGCCGCCACCCGTCCCCAACTCGCCGGACAGCTCTACCAGGCCATGGGGACGGCGTCCGTGACCCCGGTCGAAGAACTCCGGGGGATCCAGTGGCTCCGGGTCAAGGCGACTCCCTACGGCGCGACCATCAGCAAGAAGCTGGACGCCCCGGCGCCCGTCAAGCCCGCCATCGAGGTGGACGACGAACACCGGAACCAGCTCACTCTCGACGCTGTCTACGACGCGATCCTTCCCGGTACGCCGATCGTTCTGGAAAAGGGAGGGGGCGTCCCCCCGCTCGTGCGCACGGTGGAGACCGTGACCCAGTGCGCCATGCGCGAGGCCCCGGACCTGGCTTTGCCGGTAACCCGTCTCACCCTGACGGAGGAGCTGCCCGCAACGGGCTACACGGGCACGGAGCGCGAGCGCATCACCGTATGGGCTGCCGGAGAGCCACTGTCCCCCGCCGAAGTCCCTGTCACCTCCGACGTCAGGGGCAGTGAGATCACCCTGGATGAGACCCGCGAGGGCCTCGCCCCGGGACGCTGGCTCGTCGTCTCCGGCGAACGCACCGACGTCCCCTACACCACCGGCGTGCGCGGCACGGAGCTCGTCATGCTCGGCGGAGTGCGCCAGCAGACCGATCTCGAACGCCCGGGCGACCGGCTGCACACCACGCTCGTCCTGACCACCGAACTCGCCTACAGCTACCGGCGGGAGACCGTCGTCATCCAGGGCAACGTCGTCCCCGCCACGGTCGGCGAGAGTGTGGGGGAGGTGATCGGCAGCGGCGACGCCGCACAGCCCGGGCAGACCTTCGCCCTGCGCCGCACGCCCCTGACCTGGCTGCCCGCGGCGACGCCCACCGGCGCCGGCGGCACGCTGACCGTCCGCGTCGGCGGCGTCACCTGGCACGAGACGGACGACCTCACCGAACTCGGCCCCGCCGACCGCGGATACCGGCTGCGCACCGGCCCGGCAGGTGAGGCCGCAGTCACCTTCGGCGACGGTATGCACGGCGCGCGGCTGCACACCGGGACGGAGAACGTCACCGCCGAGTACCGCGTCGGCGGGGGCAGCGGCGGAAACCTGCCCACCGGCCAGGTCAACCAGGTCGTCAGCAGGCCGCTGGGCGTCAGCGCCGTCACCAACCCGGTCCCGGCGACCGGGGGCACGGACGCGGACGGGCCGGGCGACACCCGCAGCCGCGTGCCCCTGCGGATGCGTGCCCTGGACCGGATCGTGTCGTTGCGCGACCACGAGGACTTCGCCCGCGCCTACGCGGGCATCGGCAAAGCCTCCGCCCAGTACTGCCAGGACATCCGGCGCCGTGTCGTCCAGGTCACCGTCGCGACCGTCGGCGACACCCCCGTCGGGCCCGCCTCGCCGCTTCTCACCTCCCTCGAAGCCGCACTGAACCGTTACGGGGACCCGGCGCTGCCGGTCGTGGTGGCCCTGCGCGAGCGGGTTCTCCTCGTCGTCTCCGCAAACATCCGCGTCCTGCCCGATCACCGGTGGGACGACGTCGAACCCGCCGTCCGACGAGCCCTGCACGACGCCCTCGGCTTCGCGCGCGCCGAACTCGCGCAGCCCGTCCACCTCAGCACCGCCATCGCCGCCGCCCAGGCCGTCCCGGGCGTCGACCACGTCGACGTGGACGTCTTCGGAGGCATCCCGGACGACATCGACACGGTCGGGCTGACGGGGCTCGCCGAACAGCTCACCCGGGCGGCGCCTTGCGTCCCGGCCAGCCGTGCCGAGTACCGGGAGCTCCCCGCCCGCATCTTCCAGGGCGACACCCTCACCTCCGTCGCCCTGCGCTACGGACTGAGCCTCGACCGCCTCGTAGCCCTCAACCCCGGTGCCGTGCCCAGCGACGATCTCGCGCAGAGCGGGACCAAGCTCATCGTCGGCCGTGGCCTGCGCGCCGCCCAGCTCGTCGTCCTCGACCCCGCGGTGCCCGAAACCCTCGTCCTGCGGAGGATCCCGTGAACCCGGACCGGCTCTACGCACTCCTCCCCGCCGTCCACCGCAGGATGGACGAGCGGAACGGCGGGCAACTGCGCGCACTGCTGTCCGTCATCGCCGAACAGGCCGCGGTCGTCGAGGCCGACATCGAGCGCATGTACGACGACTGGTTCGTCGAGACGTGCGCCGAGTGGGTCGTCCCCTACCTCGGAGCCCTCATCGGCTACGCCCTCCCGCCCGGCGCGGCCGCCGCCCTCACCGAGCGGACGGAGGGCCGCGACCAGCTCCTCGCCCACGCCGTGCCGCGCCGCGAAGTCGCCGACACCGTCGCCAACCGCCGCCGCAAGGGAACGCTTGCCCTGCTGGAGGACCTCGCCGCCGACGTCGCCGGCTGGCCCGCGCGCGCCGTCGAACACCGGCGGCTGCTCGCCCTCACCCAGCCGGTCCGCCGCCTGACCGCCGATGACCACGGCACCGCACGCCGGCTGCGCCGCGGCGGGTTGGCCGACCTCCGCCGGACCGAGCCGCTCAACCGGGCCGACGGCCCCTTCGACGAGCTCGCGCACACGGCCGAGATGCCGCGCGCCTGTGGGACCCGCCGGGCCGGGTGGTACAACATCCCCGGACTCGGGCTCCACGTCTGGCGGTTGCGGGCCCACTCCCAGACCCGCGCGCCCGCCTTCTGCCTGGACCGGGCCGCGTACCGCTTCACGTTCAGCGTGCTGGGCAACGACACCCAGCTGTTCACCCTTCCGGTGCCCGAGCCGTCGCCCTGCCACATCGCGGGTGAGCTCAACGTCCCGGCACCCATCGGGCGGCGGTCCCTCACCGAGCGCCTCCACGACTACTACGGGCCCGGCAAGAGCCTGTGCGTGTGGGAGGGAGAGGGTGACGGGCCGCCGGTGGCGCTGGAGCGGATCATCTCCGCCGACCTGTCCGGCTGGGACTACCGGACGCCGGAGGGGAAGGTCGCCGTCGACCCCGTCCTCGGCCGGATCGCCTTCCCTGCCCGGCAGGCCCCCGAGCAGGGCGTCCGGGTCACCTACCACCACGGGGCCGCGAGCGACCTGGGGGGAGGCGAGTACCCGCGCCCGTACGCGGTGGTGCCCGAGGGGGAGGTCCCGCCCTACCGCGTCGGCCCGGGCGAGCCGTTCGCCCGGATCACGGACGCCGTCGAGCAGTGGCGTGCCGACCACGACCAGTGGCGCGCGGACTACGAGCGGTGGCGCTCCGCGTCGGGGCGGAAGCAGGACATCCCGATCGGGAAGCAGCAGGGCGGAGAGCCGCAGCAGCAGGATGACGGACCCCGCCAGGATGACGGACCCCGTCAGGACGCCGGCCCGCACCTGGGCCGCTACCGGATCGTGCAGCGGACCGCCCCGCCGCGCGACCCCGGGCCGCGGCCCTCGGACGTCATCGAGATCAGCGGCAACGACGTGCACCAGGACGTTCTCGACCTCTCCCTCCACCGGGGCGACCGGCTCGTCCTGCGGGCCGCCGACGGCGCGCGCCCCGTCCTCCGTCTCCTCGACTGGTCGGGAGGCCGCCCGGACGCCCTCCGCATCACCGGCACCGGCACGGGGGAGGGGCCCCCGCCCTCCGTCACCCTGGACGGCCTGATGGTCACCGGGCGCTGCATTCAGATCCGCGGCGACGTGGGCGACCTCCTCGTCCGGCACTGCACCCTCGTGCCGGGCTGGGACCTCGACGAGCGGTGCGGCCCGCGGGAGCCCGAGGAGCCGAGCCTGGAGCTCGTCGACACCCCCGCCGACGTCCGTGTCGAGCACAGCGTGCTCGGAACCGTCGTCGTCCGCCGGAACGAGCCGGCCGACGAGCTCCAGCGGATCCACCTCTCCGACAGCGCCCTCGACGCCACGGCGCGGACCTCCGCCGCCCTGACCGGCCCCGAGGACCGTCACGCCCTCGCCGTGCTCACCGCCCACCGCACCACCGTCATCGGCACCGTGCACGTCCACTCCGCCGACCTGGTGGAGAACTGCCTGTTCGACGGGGACGTCCGGGTGACGCACGGGGTGGCCGGCTGTGTCCGCTTCTGCTGGCTGCCGCCCGGCTCCCGCACCCCGCGCCGCTTCCACTGCGAACCCGAGCACTCCGGCACCGCCGAGGCCACGCCGCTGTGCTTCACCAGCACCCGCTACGGCACCCCCGGATACCTCCAGCTCGCCGACCGCTGCCCGGACGCGATCCGCCGCGGCGCGGACGACGGATCCGAACCCGGCGCGTTGCACGACCTCTTCCAGCCGCAGCGAGAGGACAATTTGCGCACGCGCCTCGCCGAGTACGCCCCCGCCGGCTGCGACCCGGCCCTCGTCTTCGTCACCTGACCCTCACCGACCCGACCCCACGCGGTTCACCCAGGGAGCCCGAACACCCATGCAAGGCGACTTCTCCCGCGTCACGTTCGACAAGGACCGGCGGTTCTCCGCCGTCCTGGCCCAGCAAGGACGCGTCCAGCTCGACGCCGACCTCAACGAGCAGACCGCCATCCTGATGCACTACATGCGCACCCTCGTCACCGACCTCTTCGGCCCGGCGGTCTATCCCGCGGGCATCACAGGGAATGAGGCCGGGGGCTTCAAGGTCGCGTTCGAGAACGGCACCTTCTCCGTGACGAGAGGGCGCATGTACGTCGACGGCATCTTGTGCGAGTGCGGGCCGGGGACCAACTACCAGAATCAGCCCGACGGTTTCCCCGACCCGGACCGGACTCCGGACTTTTCGGCGTCGTTCGTGGTCTACCTCAGGGTCTGGGAAAGACTGGTCACCGCGGCCCAGGAGCCGTCCCTGCGGGAGGTCGCCCTGGGCCTGCACGGCCCCGACACGAGTGCGCGATCCCGCGTCGTCTGGCAGCTCGACTGGTTGCCGGCCGAGGAAAGCCTCCTCCGCCACGATACGAACCCTCTCGTCGTGCTCAAAGCCAGGCTCGACGAACGATTGAAGCCCCGCGGGACGCTCGCCGCCAAGGTCGCGCGTCCCGAGGAGGGAACCGACCCGTGCGACCTGCCGCCGGAGTCGGGCTTCCGCGGCCCGGAGAACCAGCTCTACCGGGTGGAGATCCACCAGGGCGGCCCGGCGGGCAAAGCGACCTTCAAATGGTCGAGGGAGAACGCCTCAGTGGTCCTCCCCGTCCGATCGGCCGCCGGCGCCACGCTGGAACTGGAGTCCCTGGGCCGGGACGGGCGGCTCGGTGTGGAGGCGGGGGACATCGTCGAGATCGTCGACGACGCCACGGTCTGCCGCGCCGCCGCGGACGAGATTTCCAAGGAGTCCACCAGCCTGTACCGCGTCGTGGAGGCCGACCACACCGCCCGGCAGGTCGTCCTGCACGACGACCCCTCCCAGGACCGCCACCAGCCGGGCCTCGGCGCCGACCCGGCCCTGCACCCCGTACTGCGCCGGTGGGACCACCGTCCGGAGCCTGCGAAGCCGAAGAAGAAGCAGGAGAAGGCCGAGGACCAGCCGCACGCGGGCCGGTACACGCTCCTCGTCGACCAGGGCCGCTGGATCGACCTCGAGGACGGCGTTCAGGTCCACTTCGGAAAGGACAAAGAAGGCGAGAAGCCGCAGCAGTACCGGACCGGTGACTACTGGTTGATCCCGGCACGGGTGGTCACCGGTGAAACGGAGTGGCCGAAGGACGATCAAGGGGAGTGGAGCCAGAAGGAGCCGCACGGCGTCGACTATCACTACGCCCCGCTGGCACTGGTGATCAGGGACAGGGGCGAGGGCAGGACCAAGGACCGGGTGAACGATCTCCGCACGCCTCTCCGGCAACCGCCCCCGCACCCCATGGGCACCGTCGACCCCGACCAGTAGGCCGCGGCGCCCTGGGCGAGCGAGCCCGGGCCCGTTTCGGCTCACATCCGGATGGCCGCCGGAGGCGGCGGCACGGCATGCTGCCTCCACCGGCACGGACTCACCCCCGCATCCGCCGAGTCGCTCGCCCGCGTTCGCCCTCGGCGGGCACGTGGTGGCCTTCGCGTCGTACGCCGCGAACCTCGTGCCCGGTGATAGCAACGGGGTCACGGACGTCTTCGTACGGCACATGAGCTGAGCCGAACCGAACTGAGCCGAATGGATCCGAGCCGCCGGCTTGCGCAGGCGCCTCACCGCGACCGTCATGGTCAGGTAAAAATGTCATCATTCTATGAGAATCGGAACCCTCCGCATCGCCCACCTCATCTCTTCAGGCGCCACAGAAACGACGAGGGCCCGCGCGAGCCCCCGGCACCGGAGTGAGGTCCGTCCGATGACATACAGCCCGCCGACCACCAACCAGACCCGGCGGGGACGTCCGGCCCGCACCAAGCGCTGGATCGTCGCCGCGGCTTCCGTCGTCACCCTCGGCCTGGTCGCCTGGCCGGTCATGTCCTACTTCGAGATCCCGCCGTTCACGGACAAGGGGGACCCGATCTCCTTCGGCCAGGGGGCGGCGGACGGGAAGAACGGCGACCAGGCGCCGGGCTCGAAGGCCCTGATGCCCCTGGGGCCGGACGCCGGCTTCAAGGTCTCCGGCACCGTCCCCGAGGACGGGTCCAAGGTCGCCGTGACGACGTACGAGGGCAAGAAGTCCGGCTTCAAGGGCAAGGTCTGGGTCTGGGCCCCCAAGGAGTACGACGACCCGAAGTACGCCAAGAGCGGCTTCCCGGTGCTGATAGCCCTGCCCGGCGGGTCGGGCTTCCCCAACAACTACTGGATGGGCTCGGACCTCAAGCTCCAGGCCTCCATATCCAAGTGGGCGAAGGAGGGCAAGAGCCTGCCCTTCATCATCGCGATGCCGGTGCTGAACCCGGAGAACCACGACAAGGACCCCAAGGACCCGAAGCTCGGCCAGTACTGGGACGGCAGTGACATCCCGGGCCAGCCGAAGATGGGCACCTGGCTCACCGAGGACGTCCCGCAGCTGATCAAGGAGAACTTCCGGACCATCAAGTCCCGCGACGGCTGGGCCTTCATGGGCTCGTCCACCGGGGCCTCCGCGGGCCTGAAGTCCGTGCTGCAGAAGCCGGACAAGTTCAAGGCCGTCATCGCCTCCGGCCCCGACATCGTCCCCGATTCGCGCCTGTGGGCCGGCCACGCGAAGGAGAAGGCGGACAACAGCTCCGACGTCCTGGCCCAGCGGCTCATGGCGAGCAAGGGCCCGGACGTCTACCTGGCCTTCCAGGTCGGCTCCAGTGAGCCGGTCAAGCCGCCGATCGACCGCTTTGTCGACAAGTACGGCAACAAGGGACCGGTCAAGACGAAGTACCACGTGATCCAGGGCGGGGAGCACAATGCCGCCAGCTATGTGCCCAACATGGAGACCGGGGGCCTCATCCAGTGGATCAGTGAGCACATGCAGGGCCCCACGTCCTGACGCCCTGGAGACCCTCGGTATCCGTGCCGGCCCGGCTCAGCGGAGAGTCACCTTCAGGATGCGGCCGGAAGCCTCCACCACGAACAGGGCCTTCTGGGCGCTGTGTTCGCCGAAGCCGCGGGCCACCCGGACGCTGCTGGGCATGTGCAGCCCGCTCGCCAGGACGCAGGAGCGGCCGGTGTCCGGGTCCACCCGGATGAGCTGACCGTCGCGGAAGGACGCGACGACCAGGCTCCCGTCGGCGTAGGTGAGGTCGTCGAGGAACTTCATGTCCAGGAGGTTCCTGCTGAGGTGCGTGACCGTCGTACGGCGCGCCGGGTCGTTCAGCGGGATGCGGTAGACCGGGGAGGAGGTGTCGGTGATGGCGCTCGCGTACAGCTGGTCGCCGGCGATCTCCAGGCCGTTGGCGCCGAAGACGTCCGCGGCCCGGGTCCACTCCTCGTCCTTCGTGCCGCCCGGGCCCTCGACGTGATAGGCGGCCGCTGGACCCTGCTGATCGTGCGTGAGCTCCTGCTCGGGCCGAGGCGCTACACCGACCTCGTCGCCGGCCTGCCCGGCATCGGCCCCAATGTGCTGGCCGAGCGGCTGCGCGAGCTGCGCGAGGCGGGCCTCGTGAACCGGTCCCGGATGCCGCCCCCGGCCGCGTCGACGGTGTACGAACTGACCGCGCTCGGCGAGGCGATGCGGCCGGTGGTCGACGAGCTCACCCGCTGGGGCCTGCGGTTCCTCGGTGCGCCGCGGCCCGGCGAGCGCTTTCGGCTCGGCTGGCTGCTCGGCTGCGTGCGTGCCGGCTTCAGGCCCGAACTCGCCCGCGGCCTGCACGAGACGTACGAGTTCCGCGTCGACGGCGATGTGTTCCACCTCCGTGTGGACGACGGCACGCTCGACATCCGGCACGGCTCGGCCGGGGAAGCCGCGTGCGTGGTCAGCACGGATCTGACGACGTTCATCGCCGTCGGCGCCAGGCTGCTGGCCGTCGAGGACGCGCTGGAGCGGGGGATCGCCCAAGTGGAGGGCGGGCTCGACGCCGTCGCCCGCGCGGTCTCGATCCTCGGCGCCCACCTCGAAGCCACCCACGGCCGGTACGGCATCATCGGAGCAGTCGGAGCCGCTTTCCGGCCGGACGCGGCCGGCGGCGTCCACGAGACCTACGAGTTCCGCATCGGCGACTTCCTCTTCCACGCACGGGTCGACGAGGGAACCGTGGAGATGGGCCAGGGCCCCGCCCCCGACGCCGCCGCGACGCTCGTCACCGACCTCGCCACCCTGCTCCAGCTCGGCGCGGGCGCCCTGACCCTGGAGGACGCCTTCGCCGGCGGCTCGGCGACGGCCTCGGGCGACCCGGAGGCGGGCCTGCGCATGGCGGCGGTCTTCGGCGTGACCCCGGCCGGTCACGGATAGAACCAGCAGAGGCCACGATGTCCATCGCGAACACGAGCCCGGCCTTCACCTCCTGCGTGTGAGGACTCGCTGCGGGTGAGACCGGTCGTCCTGCCGCCCGGCGGCAGGACGACGCCCGTCGTCGGCGCGGGGCAGGACCGCGTAGGTCAGGGCCAGGCCGGCCGCGGTCATCAGGGCTCCGGCCAGGCCGGTCCAGCGCAGGGCGCCCGCGGCGACCATCGCCCCGCCCAGGGCGGATCCGGCGGCCGCGCCGAGGTTGAAGGCGCCCGCGTTGACGGCGACGGCCAGGGTGGGCGCGGTCCCCGCGTGCCGCAGGATCAGTCCTTGCAGCGGAGCGATGGTGGCCGTGGCGAGCAGCCCGAGCCCGAGGACCGCGAGCACGGCGGTGGGCTGCCACAGGACGGCGAACGGCACGAGGGCCAGCACGCCGGTCAGGCCGCCGAACACCCCGCGCACGGTCGTGGACAGGGACTTGTCCGTCAGCTTTCCGGCAGCCAGGTTGCCCAGGACGCTGCCCGCGCCGTAGGCGAGGAGGAGCCCGGAGACGGCGGCCGGGGAGAAGTCCGCGATCCGGGAGAGGAGCGGCGTGAGGTAGGTGAAGACGGTGGTCACGCCCGAAAAGCCGACGGCAGTGGCGGCGATGGCCAGCAGCACCGGCTTGCGGGTGACCACGCGCAGCTCGTCCCGTACGCGCGTGGCGGTTGCCGGCTGCTCGGGCAGGACGGCGGCGAGCGCCGCGGTCGCGGCCAGGGCGAGCGCGGTCAACGCCCAGAAGGGGGCGCGCCATCCGGCGCCCTGCCCCAGCAGGGAACCCAGCGGCACGCCGAGCAGGGTGGCCACGGCGAAGCCGGAGGCGACGGTGGCGACGGCCGTTCCGGTCCTCTCCGGAGGGACCATGCCGGTCGTGACCACCATCGCCACCGCCAGGAACGCGGCGTGGCTGAGGGAGGAGAGCACGCGCCCGGTGAGCAGCATGCCGAAGGCGGGCGCCAGGGCGCAGACCGCGCTGCCCGCCGCGAACAGCAGCATCAGTCCCACGGCCAGCCGTTTGCGGGGCACCCGGGACGTCAGCACGGTCACCACGGGTCCGCCGATCACCACGCCCAGGGCGTAGACGGTCACGGACTGCCCGGCCGTCCCCTCCGAGATCCCGAGATCCGCCCCGACCTGCGGCAGCATGCCCGCGACCAGGTATTCCGCCGTGCCGACGACGAAGACGCTCGTGCTCAGGGCGGCGAGGGGGAGGAAGGTCTTGTTCATGCCGCGGACGCTAAACTCTGACATCTGTGTCAGAGTCAAGCTGCCGGGCCCGCCCCGCGCGGCGGTTACGGGGGAACGGCATGAGGATCGGCGAACTGTCCCGGAGGACCGGGGTCCATGAGCGGCTGCTGCGCTACTACGAGGCGCAGGGCCTGCTCCACCCCGACCGCCTCCCCAGCGGCTACCGGGAATACGCCGAAGGGGACGTCGCCGCCGTGCGCCGCATCCGCAGCCTGCTCGCCGCCGGTCTGAACACCGCCACCATCGCCGCGATCCTGCCCTGTCTGCGGGACGAGGGCGAACGGCTCGTTCCCACCTGCTCGGACCTGGTCGCGGACCTCTTCCGGGAGCGCGACAGGATCACGCGCGCCATCACGGACCTGCAGAGCTCCCGGGCCGCGCTCGACGACGTCATCACCGCGGCCCCGGCCGAGGTGGCCGACCGGGCGCTCGCCACGCTGGAGATGCCCGTGCCTGCGTGACGGACCGTCAGCCGGGCGCGGTCGCGCTGCCGGAGGCGAACCGGGCGGGCCCGGCGCATCAGCTGACGTGCCGACCGCCGGCACCCGCTGGGCTGAACGTGTTCCCTGTCCCGCCGGGGCTGGACCGCGCGGGTGAAGGTACCGGCCGTGACGTTCGGCGGGGGTGTCCCGCGCGGTACGGCTGCCGCAATCGGCACGGTCACGGGCCGTGGCGGACGGCGGGGCGACCCGGAGTGGGAACAGGTGGCGCGATGACAGGCTTCACGCGGGGATGGCGGGCACGGGCGGGCGTCGCGGTCGCCGTGATCACCGCGTTGACGGCGGCGTCCGCGGGTCCCGCGGCGGCGGTGCGCGAGCGCGGGCCCGGAGCCGCCATCGAGGCGGTGATGAGGAAGCCCGGGTACGAGCACGCGCGGTGGGGCCTGCTGGAGGTCGACGAGAAGGGGCGCACCGTCCGGTCGGAGAACGCCGGAGAATTCTTCATCCCCGGCTCCGCGGCCAAGCTGTTCAGCGTCTCGGCCACCTGGCGGACCATCGGCGGCGACCACCGGTTCACCACGCCCGTGCTGGCCGTCGGGCACCGCAACCATGCGGCGCTGGACGGCCACCTCGTGCTCGTCGGCCAGGGCGACCTCAGCCTGGGCGGCCGGACGGGCCCGGGCGGCACCATGGAGTACACCGACATCGACCACACGTACGCCAACGACGTCCCCGGCGCGACGCTGACCCCGCAGAACCCGCTGGCGGGGATCGACGAACTGGCCCGTCAGGTACGGCACTCGGGCATCACGGAGGTCAAGGGGGACGTCGTCGTCGACTCCCGGCTCTTCACCTCGTCCGAGAACCTGGACCCGGGGCCGGCCCCGCTCATCGTCAACGACAACCTGATCGACCTGCTCACCACCCCGACGTCCGCCGGTCAGCCCGCCCGGCTGGACTGGCGCCCGCACGTCGCGCCGTACCAGGTCGACTCGCAGGTGCGCACCGTCGCGGCGGGCGGCACCACCGACATCTCCGTCACCGCCTCGCCGGACGGCACGCACATCACCCTGACCGGGACGATCGCCGCCGGGGCGAAGCCCGTCCTGAGGGTGTCCCCGGTGCGCAACCCCGACGCCTTCGGACGGACCGCCCTCATCGAGGCGCTCGGCCGTGCGGGCGTCACCGTCCACGCGCACGCGACCGGCCCCAACCCGGTCGCCCTCCTGCGACAGGACCGGCACGCCGCGGAGCGCGTGGCGGCATACGTGTCGCCTCCGTACGCCGAGTACGCCAAGGTCATCCTCAAGGTCAGCCACAACCTCGGGGCGAACCTGGGCATCTGCCTGATGGCCGTGCACACCGGGAGCCGCAGCTGCGACGACGGCTTCCGGCCGCTCGCCGAGTTCGTCCGCAAGGCCGGGGTCGACCCGCGGCAGCTGCAGCTGCTGGACGGGCGCGGCGGCAACCCCGTGGACCGCATCGTCCCGACGGCCTTCCCGCGCCTGCTGAGGTACTGGGAGCGCACCCCCGAGGCGGCCCGGTTCCGCAAGGCCCTGCCGATCCTGGGCGTCGACGGCTCGCTCGCCGGCTCCTGCACCCGCGCGGCCACCTGCCCGGCCCACGGCAAGGTCTTCGCCAAGCCCGGCACGGTCGCGGGCTTCGACGCCGTCAACAACCGGCTGGCCGTGGCCGGCGAGACCCTGGCCGGATACTTCGACGCCGGCCACGGCCGGCGCCACACCTTCTTCATCGGCGTCAACGGCGCCTCCGCACCGGACATCAAGGGTCTCCTCGCCGTCATGGACGACATCAACCACATCGCGGCCCTCCTCCAGCAACAGGCGGCCGCCCGCGAGCACGGGCCGCGGCACGGTCAGCGGCACGGGCACTGAGGGCCGGGTACCTCCGCGAGCGGGCGGCGTGTCCCGGGCGAGGCGTGAGAAATCGTCAGCCCCGGCCGTCGCCCGGCTCGGATGTCGATCTCCGAGACTCCTTCAGAATTCTCTCCTGCATCAGGAGTCACAGCCCAAAGCCGGACCAACCGGAGTGGAGCTTCTGAAAGACGCCACTTGTTTGACTCGTGTTTGACCCGTGAACTCTGGCGCATTTATGCAAGGTTCAGGGGACGGGCATTGGCTAGTGTGGGCGGTGGTGCTCGGGGTGGGAGTGATTCGCGTAACTGTCCCTGTGATGCGGTCGGACGGGGCAGGTGCGGCGGTCACGTATCAGGAGGGGCATGATGGCGTCAGAGAGACCGGGGCATTTCCCTGATGAACGCGGCGGAGCCACTGTTCGCCGGACCGTGGTCGTCCCGCTGGACATAGGGACCGGCCGGCCCGTGGAAGCGACCGTCACCTCTTTCGACGCTCTTTCCCACAACGGCGAGCACGTACTGATCAGCATGGGGACACCGGGCGACATCCCCTTGGTCCGCGTCCATTCCGAGTGCCTGACCGGCGACGTCTTCGGCTCGTTGCGCTGCGACTGCGGCCCGCAGTTGCGCGAGGCCCAGCGCCGCATACACGAACGCGGCGGAGCGCTCGTCTATCTCCGGCAGGAGGGGCGCGGTATCGGTCTCTACAACAAGATCGACACCTATGCGTTGCAGGACACCGGCATGGACACCTTCGAGGCGAACACCGCGCTCGGGTTCGCTCCCGACGCCCGCGACTATGCGGTGGCGGCGCAAATGCTCCAGGCGGCCGGCATCCATCGGATCGATCTCTTGACGAACAACTCCGACAAGTCGGAACAGCTGCGCCGGAACGGCATCGAAGTCGTCCACGAAATACCCACCGAGACCTATGCCAACCCCCACAACATCCGGTATCTCGCGGCGAAATCCACGATCACCCGGCACGGGCTCACCCTCGATGCCGACCGGGACGTCAAGGAAGCGCTGTCGTGACCGGAACCACGGAGGGGGCGCAGGAATGATCAGCCAGGACCTGGTCGAGCAGCTGATGCGGTACGGGACGTCCACGGTCGGCATCATCACCGCGACCGGGCCGAGCGGCGTGAACCTCATGTCCGCGGAGTGGACCTACCTCGTGGCCCGGCGGCCACCGCACTTCGCCGTCGGCTGCCAGATCAAGAACCACACCACGGGACTCATCCTGGAACGGCGCGAGTTCGGCCTGACCCTCTGCGACGCGTCCATGGCCTCCCTGGCGAACTTCGCCGGCACCTTCACGGGCGCCGAGATAGACAAGAGCTCGGCGTCCGGCCTGCGGCTGCGCGAGCCCGTCGTGACCGGCACACCGACCGTCGAGGGCGGCACGCTCAGCGCCGAGTGCCGCGTCCGGTCGGTGGTGGACCTCCCCGACTACGCGCTGATCGTCGGAGAGGCCGTCTGGATGGCGGTCGATCCGGCGCGCAACGCCACCCCGCTGGTCAAACACGGGGGCATGTACGAGCTCGGCGAGCGCATCCTCAGCCGGGAGGTGACCGGCTCCGCCACCGCGTTCCCCGACGGCACCGTGCGCCTGTGCGCCTCCGCGCAGGGCGTCGACGATCCGGAACAGCCGGTGCCGTGGACCGTCACCCTGTCCCCGGGCACCGGCGGCCAGGACGTCCCCGTCGGCACCGTGCGCGACGGCGAGGACCTGGACGTCGTCATCGAGCTGCCACGAGCCCCCCTACCGGGCGACGCACTGATCGTCGCCCGCCCCGACTGCCGGCCCGTACGCGTCGCGCTGCCGACGACGTGACCGGTGGACCCAGGATCAGACAACACGCCGGAGGGAGGTGAGTGCTATGCGCAAGGTCGTCCGCCGCTACATGAACTCCACCAAGTGACCCGGAGTAACCGCCGCACGGCGATGAAAGGCCCGGAAGCCCTCACCGGGGCTTCCGGGCCCCTCAACCGACGAACGCCGGGAGAAGTACACACTCATGAAGCTGACTCAGCGCGCTGCCAGGGTGATGTGGGTCGAGGGCCATGGGCTTCTCGTGACCGACGTCCGCGGCGGAATCCACCTGCTGGACGAGGACTTCGATCTTGTCCGCTCCGGCCGTCATCCCGAGTCCGTCGCCCCCGTCTACGCGGTGACCACCTCGGGCGACTTCGCCTACACCAAGGACGCCCGCGGCACGGTGACCCAGTGGAGCCTGCATTCGCTGCACCCGGTCAACTCGCTCGACGCGCAGCACCTGCGGGGCGACGGCGAGTACCTGGAGGGCGAGGAACCCTCCACCCTCATCAACCGCGGGATCTGCGTCTGGCAGGACAAGCTCTACGTCAACAACGGCTACATGGAGATCGCGGTCATCGACGCGCGGACCTTCGACCTCATCGAGGTGCGGCCCTCCATCACCGACCACTTCCTCGAGTGGTTCTGCACCGAGCGGCCCGGTGAGCAGTGCGTCGCCGACAAGCACGGCAACCTCTACATCGGTGACCTCGCGGCCTTCGACTTCCCGGTCCATGTGCGGCTGGACGACAAGCTCAACCTGCACCGGGTCCGCTACGACCGCCGTCACGACCGGTACTGGGTGACGCAGGACGCCGGCGAGGACGAAGCCCTGTACGTCAGCAACGGGGTGGTGGTCATCGGCCCGGACGGGCGGATGCTGCACAACTTCAAGTTCGCGGCCGACGACGTCGAGGCCCTGGAGTTCGACGACACCTTCTCGTTCGCCTTCTGCGCGGGTTTCGAAGGCGAGATCACCGTCTTCGACAACCGGGAGAGCGAGCCGCGCATCGTGCGGACCATCGCACCGTTCCGCCACCAGATCACCGACATGACGATCACCTCCCGCGGCCACCTGGTGGTGCTCACCCAGGACGGGCAGATGGAGCGGGTCTCCCCGGAGGGCGAGCGCCTGGCCCGCCTCGACTTCGACAGCCGGTGCGTGTGGGACATCCAGCCGGACCCGCTCACCGAGGACGGCTACCTCGTCGCGACGGACACCGGGGTGCTCGCCATCGAGCTGACGGACGTCGAAGCCTCCCACCCGAACGCACGGGTCACCCGGCGGTGGGACCTCGGCCTGGGCTTCGTCCGCCGCGTCCGGCCCCTCGCGGACGGCACGTTCCTCGGCGTCACCCGGTCGGGAAGTCTCTTCCGCCACGACCGGGACGGAGGATTCCGCTGGCAGGTCCCCTTCGCACCGCACCTGCACGACCTCGGCCCCGACGCCGACGGCGAGCGGGTGCTGGTGGCGGCCAACGAAGGCGCCTTCGAACACGACGCGCGCACCGGCGAGCGGCTGCGCACGCTGGACGTGGCCGGGCTGGTGGCGTGGACCTGTTCCTACGGGCCGGCCGGAGAGCTGCTGTTCGCCACCCGCAACGGAGTCCTCTTCTGTTTCGAGCCGTCCGGCGAGCAACGCTGGCGGGTGGAGCTCGGCGGCTACTGCAAGCGGATGCAGCGCTACGAGGACACGGTCCTGGTGACCGGTGGCGACTTCGCCGTCAAGTCCGTCGACGTCGCCACCGGCAAGGTGACGGGCCACTGGTCCGACACGCTGGAGAACACCGTCGAGAACGCGACGGTCATCGGCGACCGCGTGTACGCCACGTCCTACGGCCTGCAGTTGGCGGTGTACGAGACGAGCTCGCCCGAAGTGCTGGGCGTCATCGAGCCCTTCCAGGACTTCCCCAAGGCCTTGGCCAGTCGCACCGGCCGCGAGGGCTCGCCGCGCAACCTGCTGCTGGTGGGAGGGCGCGGCGGCTTTCTCCAGATCCGGGACGTCACCGAGGAGGGGCCCCTGCTGCTGCGCACGGTCCATCTGCCTGCCGGATACGGGAAGTGAGACGGTAGTCGGGTGAGTCTGCAGACCGAGCCGAGCCCGTGGCGGGATCCCCGGTTCCGGGTGTTCGCGGCGGGGAATCTGGCCAACAACCTCGGCGAAGGCATGTACGGCTTCGCCCTGCCCCTGCTGGTGCTGAGCTATACGGGCTCCCTCGCGACGATGGCCCTGCTGGTCGCGGTGTCGCCCCTGGTGATCACCGTCGCGGGCCCGTTCCTGGGCCACGTGGTGGATCGTTACGGCTCACGCGTCCTGGTGGTGCCCGGGCTGCTGCTGCAGCTCGCCGCCGCACTGGCGCTCAACGTCGCCCTGCTGGGCGGACCCGTGCCCGTGTGGAGCCTGTACGTGGCGGAGGCGCTCGTGCAGATCGGGGCCGTCTCCTACCGGGCCGGCTGGCTCGCGGGGATCCCCGCCATGTTCCCGGACAACACCGGGCGGTCCCGGGGATCGCTGACCGTGCTGTTCCAGACGAGTCTGATCCTCGGGCCGGCACTGGCCTCCCTGCTCGTCGTCCCCCTGGGCTACACCGGGCTGCTCTGGCTCAACAGCGCGACGTTCCTGGCCCCGCTCGTCGTCTGGTTCCTCGGGGTGAACCCGGTGGCCGGCCAGAAGCAGTACCGGTCGGCCCCGGTCTCCTTCGCCGAATCGCTGCGTGCCGGGCTGCGCATCTTCTCCCGCGGGGAGAAGATGGGCACGCTGATGCTCCTGATGGTGCCCGCGAGCTTCACGTTCTCGACCGGCACCACGGCGCTCTTCGTCTTCCTCGCCCGCGACGCACTGGACGCGTCGCCGAGCTCCATCGGCGTCGCCCTGGCAGTGGCCAACGTCGGCGGGCTGACGGGGGCGCTGATCACGGCCGAGATCCCCCGGTGGAAGATCCGCACCGTCACCGTGCTGGGTCTGGCCAGCGCCGGCGGGGCCCTGCTGCTCATCGCCTCCGGCGCGGGCCTCGTGGCGGCGACGGCGGCCCTGACCCTCTTCTTCGTCTGTGAGAACGTCATCTCGGTGGCCACGGAGATGGAGATGTTCAGCTCCGTACCGCCCGAGCTGATCGGACGGGCCACCGGAATGTGGCGGCTGGCAACCGGACTTCCGACCGCCGCCGCCCCCTCGGTGATCGCGTTCCTCGGCGGGTTCCTCGGACCCCGGGCGATCTTCGTCGTTCTCGCCGCGGTCGCGGTCGTACCGCTGGCATGGTTGCTCAGCCACCGCTCGGCGCTGCGCTAC
Source organism: Streptomyces sp. KLMMK (assembly GCF_036961605.1). Lineage (NCBI taxonomy): Bacteria > Bacillati > Actinomycetota > Actinomycetes > Kitasatosporales > Streptomycetaceae > Streptomyces > Streptomyces sp. KLMMK. The sequence goes on along the minus strand of NZ_JBAMDC010000027.1, from coordinate 20,338 downwards.
GAGAGCCCGGCTTCCGGGGCCCCCGCAGAGCCTGCGGCGCCCGATGCGCTCGGCGGGGCCGCCCCCGGGACTGCCCGGGAGACCACCCCGCGCGACGGATCGCCCGCCGGGAGCGACAACTCGACGTGACGCGTGGGTGAATGCCCATACTGCGCCGCCCCCAGCACTGACGGGAGCGGCGCTTCAGCTGTCCCGTCAGCTGCTCGTCCTGACGCACGTCCGGTCGTTCGACGGGAGTTCGCCCGTGGTCAGGTAGGCGTTGACCTCCCGGTCCACGCAGGCGTTGCCGTACTCGAGGTAGACCCCGTGCTGGTTGGCGCCCTTGAGGGTGATGAGCTTGGAGCCGGGCAGCATGCCGTGCAGCGCGCGCCCGCCCTCGTAGTCGGTACGCGTGTCGCCGGTGGCGGCCACGATCAGCGCCGGGGCGTCGTGCCGCACCCGAGTGGGCTCCTCGCGCGGGCGGTCCCAGAAGGCGCACGGGCCGATGTTGTTCGTGAGCGGGCCGAAGAGCGGGTGGGCGGCGCGGCTGCGCTCGATGTCACGCCAGTAGGCCCCGGGGTCGCGCGGGGCGGCGCCGTCCCCGCAGAGGATGGCCGTCTGCGCGCTTCCGTACTGCGAATTCTTGCTGGTCAGCATCTCCTGCAGGGTCTTTCTGAACTCGGGGGAGAGCGGGGCCGGTCGGTTGTCCGCCGCCTTGGCCAGCGTGGAGACCTGGTCACCGAACTCCGCTCGCGCACTGTCGGTGTCCGACGAGAGCGCGCCGAAGATCAGGGTCGGCACCTGGGTGTCGTCGAGCCGGAAGGAGCCGGCGTCCGTGCCGAGGGTCAGCCCGCGCGCGGATGCCTTGACGACGCGGTCGACTGTGGCGAGCACCTGGGCGCGGGTGCGCCCGAGGCCGTACGTCCCGTGCTTCTTCGCCGCCCAGGCTGCCCAGTCGGCGAGCGCCTGCTCGTTCTCCTTCTCGACGCCCCGCAGCAGCCGGGGGTTGTAGCGGCGCGGGTCGATCGCCCCGTCGAGGACCATCCGGTCGTAGCGGCCGGGGAACAACTGGGTGTAGACGGTGCCCAGGTAGGTGCCGTACGAGTAGCCCAGGTAGGAGATCCTGCGCTCGCCGAGCGCGCCCCTGATGACGTCCATGTCGCGGGCCGTGTTGCGCGTGCTGATGTGCGGGAGCAGGGAGGCGTTCGCGGCGCGGCACTTCGCGGCCAGGTCCTTGTGCAGGGCGACCTGCCGGTCGAAGCTCTCCCGGCCGAGGCCGGCCGAGTAGATGGAGTGGCCCACCGGCCAGTGGCAGTCGAGCGGGGTGCTGCGGCCGACGGAGCGCGGATCCATGCCGATGATGTCGTAGCGTGCCCCGACGTCCTTCATGGCCTTGCGCATCTCCGGCGGGTCGCCGAGGGCGGGTCCGCCGGGACCGCCGAAGTTGATCAGCAGGGGGCCGACCCGGTGGCGGGTGTCGGTGGCCTTGAGCCGGGATATCGCGACGGTGATCGTACGGCCCCGGGGGTCGGCGTAGTCGAGCGGTACGGTCACGTCCGCACACTGCGCGCCGGCCTTCTCCAGGTCACGGCCTGTGGTGTCGTCGGGTCCCTTGATGCAGCTGCGCCAGTCGAGACGCTGCTGGTAGTAGCGGTCGAGGCCGGCCTCGGGCGGGGCCGCGGCGGGCTGCGCCGCGGGGGCCGTGCGCGCGGAGGCGAAGGCCGCCGGGGCCGCGGTGAGGCAGGCGGTGAGGGCGAGGCCGGCGGCCGAGGCGCGGCGCGCGGCGACGGAGCGGAGGATGGTCACGGGGTCTCCTCGGAACGGTCGGTCCGGTCGGTCCGGTCGGTGCTGTCGGGGTGACCGGTGCGGTCGGCGGCACAGAACGCGGTGTTCACGACGGCAAGGAAGTCCTCTTCCGCCCGGTCGGTACCGGGCACCTGGTTGAGGGCGAGGGCCACGCTCCGGCCACCGGGGCCGACCGCGCCCAGCGCCCGGTGCCCGCCGGGCACCGTGCCGCCGTGCCCCCACCACCAGCCGCCGCACTCCAGGGGAGAGGCGATCAGGCCCAGTCCGTAGCGGGCGCCGGGCCACAGCCGGTCCGGGTCGGCGGGGACGGTGCGCTTCATCTCGCCGAGCCACCGCGCGGGCAGCAGCTCGCCGCCGGACAGCGCACCGAGGAACCGGCCGACGTCGGAGGGCGTCGAGATCAGCGCGCCGCCCGCGCCGCCGAAGGACACGTTCCACTCGGTGCCGTCGATCCGGGGCGACGGCGTGCCGTCCGGAGCGTCGGGCCCGGTGAAGTAACTGCGCGAGTGCGGGCCCCGGATGCGCGTCTCGTCGCCCGGCCAGTACGTGGTGCGCAGGCCGAGCGGCTTGAGGATCCGGCGGGTCACCTCCGCCTCCACGCCGCGTCCGGTGACCTTCTCGACGATGAGCCCGGCGATGAGGTAGTTGGTCGTCGAGTAGTGCCACTTCTTGTCCGGGCGGGGCTGCTCGAGCGCGGTCGCGATCAGCTCGCGGGGCTCGAAGTGGCGGTAGCGCCACTCCTCCACGGGCCGGTCCACGAGGGCTTCGGAGTGGTCGGGGAGTCCGCTGGTGTGCTGGAGCAACTGGCGCACGGTGATCCTGCGGCCGTCGTGGCCGTTGCCCCGGATCAGCCCCGGCAGGTAGCGCTCGACCGGGGCGTCCAGCCCGATCCGGCCCTCGGCGGCGAGCTGCACGACGACCGTGGCGGTGAAGGTCTTGCTGACGCTGCCGATCCGCAGCCGGTCCTGCGCGTTCATCGGGCGGCCGGTGCCCAGGTCGGCCACGCCACCGGCGATGTTCCACTTGCCGCATGTGCCGTCGTCCACTTCGGCGGCAGCGCCCGGTATGCCGTGGCGGCGCGTGAGGGTGTCCAGGGAGGCGGCCACCGCGCTGCGTGCGGTGTCGCATCCGGGGGAGGACGCGGGGCGGGCCACCGCCCCCGCCGCGGTGGCCGAGGGGGTGGCGAGGCCCGCCAGAGCGATCGCCGCCACGGCGAACGCTGCGGTACGAGGCCCTCGTAAGCGGCCTCGTGAGCGACTGCCTAAGTGACTTCCCGAGCGACGTTCCGGACGACTTGCTGCGGTGGCACCGCTCTCGCTCTGCCGTACACGTGTCATACAACAAAAGCTAGGGACGCACCCGCCCGGGATCACTCCGGCAGGCCCCCGTATCCCTTCGGGGGTCTGCTCCACTACCGGCTTCCGGCGGGTTGCACGAGGTCGAAGGGGGCCGGGGGACGGCCCTCCCAGATCCGGCGGGAGGCTTCTTCCGGATACGGTACGGTCCTCGATTCGGTGTCCAGGACGCGCGTCAGCCGCTGATCGGGGCGGTAGGCGGGCCATCCGGCGTCGCCGGTGGTGACGAAGCGGACCCACGCCTGCTGGAGTTCGCGCGATACCGCGACGGCCTCGGGGCCGGGCCGGTTGCCGAGAAGTCCCCTGCCGGCGGGGCTGTCCGGTGTGCCGAACGCCAAGGGGACGTCGAGGCTGTGGCAGGCGCCCAGGGCCCCTCCGAAGGCAGGGGAGGGCAGTTGCAGATCGAACACGAAGGAGGTGCCGCCGGCCGCCGCGTTCGCCTCGGCCAGCTGCAGCGAAGGCATCCGGAACAGGGCGTCGGAGTACACCGCTTCCAGCAGCTCCTCCGGGGTGGCCTGCGGGTGGGCGGCCCGGTAGGCCTCCGCGCCGTCCGGCGCCGGGGCGAACAGGTCCAGAGCGGTACGGGCATCCTCCTCGGTGAAGCTGCCCAGCCGTCCGCTCAAGACGCTGAACAGCCGGAATTCGTCGCGGGTATGGCCGACGAGGAGCTCGGCTCCGCCCGCGCGGCCGCCGGTGAGCGCGGGCCAGGGAGTTTCGGGAAGGACCTCACCGTCCACGACGGGGCATATGGCGACACCGGTCCGGGCCAGCCGTCCCCAGCGCGGGCGGTGACCGGACAGGCCGGCGCTGAGGGAGGTGAGTTCACCGGCCAGGCGCCGGGGCTCGACGCCGGCGAGTGCGGCGGCGGTGGGCGCCGTGCCGAGCCGGTCCGCGAGCGCGGCGGCGACCTGTCCGGCCAGGGCGGGGGTGCAGTAGTTGCCCGGCACCGAGTGGGCGACGGCCCGCCGGAACAGTCCGCGGGACGGCTCCATCGTGAGCAGGGCGGCGATCGACCCCGCCCCGGCGGACTGCCCGGCGACGGTGACACGGCCGGGGTCCCCGCCGAAGGAGGCGATGTTCCGCTGCACCCACTGCAAGGCGGCGATCTGGTCGAGGAATCCGCGGTTGGCCGGTGCGCCTTCGAGGAGCGCGAAGCCCTCGGCGCCGATCCGGTAGTTGATGCTCACCACGACGAGCCCCGCCCCCGTCAGCACCGCCGGGTCGTACATCGGGTCGCTCGATGCCCCCGCGATGTAGGCACCCCCGTGGATCCACACCAGCACCGGCAGCCCCGCCGCGCCCGGATCCGGGGTACTGACGTTGAGCGTCAGCCAGTCCGTGCCTTCCCCCGGATCCGTCCGCACCGGGCCGGACTGCGGTGCCGCGGGCCCGAACTCCGCCGCCGGCCTGGTCCCTTCCCAGGGCCGGGGCGGGACGGGCGCGGCGAACCGGAGCGCTCCCACCGGCGGCCGGGCGTAGGGGATGCCGCGGAACACCGCGTGTCCCTGTCGCCAACGCCCCTCCAGCATGCCGTCAGTGGTACGCACGCTCGGCTGTGCAGGCATGTCGCTTCCTTCCTCCCCGGGGGCCTCCTGGCGCTACCGGCCGAAGGCTGTTCACGGGAATCGAGTAGGGCGGGACCGGCCGGTCAGGCCACGGTGGGCTCCTGAGCTTGCAGGGCCTGCGTCACCGCCTTCCGGATTCCGCCGGTCGTCCGGGGCACCTGTGGCGCCAAGCGGCCGACCACGCGGCTCAGCCAGTCCACGTCGGCGAGCCGGTGCACCTCGCCCGCGGCGGCGGTCTGCCCCAGCAGCTCCTCCAGGATCGCGACCTCGGTGATCCCGTACCAGCGGCTGTGCCGGTCGAAGTACACCTCCGGTTCTCGTACGGGTGGCGCAGCGTCATGATCAGGTGGCCCCCGCCGTGCCCCTTGAGGCCCGGCAGGCCGCCGAGCAACCCCAGCGCTGTGAAGTTGCCTCGCGACGGATATCCGCGCCCCAGGGTCACGCGCATCCCCGGCATGATCCTGGACCACGGGATCAACTCGCCCTCCGAGGCGGGCGCGTGCCGATGGAGCCCCTCCGGGTGGAACTCCACCCAGGACCCGTCCGGTCGCCGGGAGTCTCCCACCGCCCAGCGGCCGTCGGTCAGTTCCAGGGACCCAGAGCCGTGTTGATGTCGCTCATCGGCTCATTGGATCACATGCCCCGCAAAACGGGCCTGAACGGGGCGGCCGCCGGACCCATGGTTACGGATTCGGCCGCGCGTGTGACGCGGTGAACTCGCCGTGCATGTCGCGCCGGTAGCGGTAGGACAAGGCCGCCTGAACGAAGTGCCGGAACAGGGCTTCCGAGGAGGCCACGGCCGGGTCCGGGTCGGTTCGTCCAGCGTCGGTGTACCGCCCCGGCATGTCGGGCAGGTGGGTTTCGGGGTGCCATTGGATGCCCATGACAGGGGCTCCCGAGCGGGTCTCGAAGGCCTCGACCGACGACGAGCCGTCCGCCGAGGTCCGGGCGGCGACGGCCAGGATGTCGTCGGGAAGCCGTCGCACCTCGGTGTCCTGCGCGGCCTGTGTGCTCTGCCGGAAGGATCCGGGGGCGGCTTCGGAGGCTGCCGCCCAGTGGGTGCTGGTCACCGGGGCGCCGGACAGCGCATCCGCTGCGTCCGGCCGAGCGGAGGCGAAGGCGTCCGCAAGCCGGGTGCCGGAGACGACGTCGACCGGGTGCCGCAAGCCCCACACGTTGTTCTTGTCGGTGTGAAGGGAACGCTCTGCTGCCGGCAGTGTTTCCACGGCCCCTCCGTAAGCCTCCAGCAACCGCCAGGAGCCCGCGCACACCGCGATGACCGGCATGCCGAGGTTCTTCGCTTGTTCGATCAGGGCCAGTTCGTAGGCGGCCCGGCTGCGGTGCTCCTCCCGCACGTGCTTCTTGGTCCTGGGTGCGTCGGCGGAGTTGTGCCCGGCGTCTTCGGGCGTGCCCCGCTCGCTGGCGATCTGGGTGTCATTGGCGGACGGCGCCCCGGGGATCAGAAGGGCGTCCACCCCCTGTAAGTGGGCACGGACTTGGGAGGCCCCGGCCGGACGGGGCGGGGTAACGGCCCCCGATGCCGCCGCCCCGGGCGGCAGCGTCCGGCCCTCCACCTGCACGTCACCCGCCAGGCCCGACATCGCGGACACGGCCTTCATGTCGTATCCGGTGTGCGCCGAACCGCGGCCGTCGGTCCGGTACGGCACCCCGACGACCACCTTCCCCGGTGTACGGGCCGGCGCGGCCCCGCCGCCCTGCGTGCCGGCCGCGGCCGCCGTCGCACGGTTCCCCAGCGTCTGCTGGAGCGTGGTGAGACGGGCGGCCAGGGCCGGTTCCGGTGGCCATTGCGCGGCGGGGGAGGGTTCGGCCGGCTGTGCCTCTTCCGTGCGCTGGGTGCGGTGCACGTGCGTCTCCTCTCCCGCCGGGGCCACCGGACGCGGTGCCCGAGCCTGCCATGCTCGCCCGGAGCCGCGCCGCCCGTCTACAGGCCCTATCCGGCCTGCGAACCCGGCCGGGCGGCCGTCAGGGCCACGGGTGGCCGAGCGCCTCGGCGGACTCGCGGCTGCCGCCCCTGACGTGCGCGTAGCCCTTCGGATCCGCCGTCGAGAGGCGGTGCAGCGCCGCGGCGGCCTGCTGCTCCGCCGGTGTGCCGTCGTCCTGGAGTTCCCAGACGAACTGCAGGTAGTGCCCGTCCTCGTCCTGGCGCCCGGCGGCGATCCCCGGCCGGAACGTGAACGACACGGCGATCGTGTCGGGCTCGCCGAAGTCGGTGCCGGCCCAGTCCAGGCGGGCGTCCCACCTGGCGAGGACGTCCGGCCGGTCACGGAGCCCCGTGGCGATGAGCCGCGCGGCGTTCCGGGCGGGCCAGGCCCAGGAGCGGTCGGTCTCCGCACGTGCGATCTCGGCGTCGTAGGCGGCCGCGTCGAAGCGGTACTCGGGGAGTTCGGGTGCGGGCCGCCCGGAGGGCAGGGTGCGCGGGCGGCGCCAGTCGCGCCACACCACCTGGTCCCCGTCGCGGCAGATGGTGACGTGGAGCGCGCCGCAGCAGCCCTCGGTGCAGTACGCCTCGGCGAGCTGCACTTCGCGGGGCTCGGCCGTGGCCCGCAGGCGGCCGGTGTCGAGCAGGTACTCGGGGGAGTGGGCGGGGCCACGGTCGAAGACCTCGGGCACCAGGGGACGGCCGTCGATCAGAACCCGCGTCTCGACGCACTCCGGTACCGCCGGGTCGCGTACGACGACCTCGATACGGAGCCGGCCCGGAGCCGCCGGGCGGGTGAAGGGCTGCCGTGCGGCGCGGCGTATCCACTGGATCCGGCGGCGTTCGGCAGGGCTGGTGAGGCCGGGGTCGGTGAGGCCGGGGCCGGCGCCGGGTACGGCGGCCCACGCGGGAGCCGTCAGTACGGACTCCAGACTCTCCAGGAGCGCTTCGCGCTGTCCGGGGCGCCAGCCGAGGAGAACGGACGGCCCGCTGTGCAGGTCGAGGGCGACGGAGAGCAGGATCGCGTAGTGGTCGAGGCCGGGAGGCAACCGGGAGGCGCGGGTGACGAAGGCCTCGTACGCGGCCGCGGCCCGGTCGTAGGCGAGGATCTCGTGCCGGTAGTCGTTCGCCCGCGCCATCCTGACCAGGAGGCGTCCTGCCTGGGCCAGAGTGGGGGCGTCCACGGGATCGTTGCTGATGATGTCGTCGAGCACGACGGCCTCCGCGATTCTGCGGGCGGTTTCGGACCCCACGGCACGGGGGTCGAGGGGGACGGCGAGCAGCCCGTCGCGGGCCGCCTGGTCGTCGCGGGCGAGCAGGGCGTCGACCAGGCGGCGCAGCTCCCGGCCCTCGGTGCAGCGGCTCAGCCACACGAGGGCGCCGGTCGGGCAGTCGATGGCGGTGAGGGCCGCGATGACGGGGCGGGCGAAGCTCCGGAACAGGCCGAGGACCTTGAGGCAGGCAACGTCCTCCGGCTCACCGAGGCGTGCCAGGAGGTCGATTCCGACGCTCACGGCCGGTGCGCTCGTGCCCGTACGGACCAGGCGGCGGCCGAGGGCGCGGGCTGCCGCTGCGTCTTCGAGGGGAAGCCCGGCGAGGGCGTTGCGGACATCGGCGACTTGTGCGCCCAGGTCGTGGAGGCGACGGTGCACTTCGTCGGCGGCCCGGAGCGTGTCGGGGTCGCTCAGCAGCGGGGCGACGGCACCCGTGGCGGCGGCTCGGGCTCCGGCCCGGTCGAGGTTGCCGCGCTGCTGGGTCGCAGCCGGTGCTGCTGAGGGCGAAGCAGGGGCCGGACCCGGATCAGGGGCCGGCAGGCGGTAGCCGCGCCGGGGAGGGCGGCCGTCGGGCTCTGCGTCCCGCAGGCGCAGGGCGTAGGCGTACAGGGAGGTCCGAGGGGTGAGCGCGGCGCGCTCTTCCTGCGGGCTCACCAGGCGGGGTGGGACTCGATTCCGTAGGTCATGCGGAGGATCCTGCCAGGCCCGCAGCGCCTCCCGCCAGGGATTTTCCCGGGACGGGCGACGACCTCGTGCGCTGCGGCGGACATCGCCGAGCCGCCCGTCACGTGCAGGCCGACCGGCCGCGGGATGCCGGTCACCGTCTACGCCCCGGCCTGGGCGTCCGCCTCCCCGGGCCTCTCGGCGTCGTCCACCTCGCCCCACACGACGTTGGCGGTGCGCACGGTCTGCCAGCAGGGGGAGCAGAGATCCAGCCAACGCGGCCCGTGCGCGTCGGAGTTGACGACGACCGCGCACCGGGCGGGCTGCCCGCAGCCGAGGCACAGGTGCCGTCCCTCGCGCGCGCGGAGGCGCAGGTCCGACTCGTCCGCGTCGGCGGGGGCGCTCGCGAGCAGTGTGGGCTCGGCGGCGATGAGGTGGAGCAGCCCTGTGGCGGTCGCGGCGTTCACCCGGCGACCGTACGGCACACACGCCTCACGACGCCATCCTTCACCTTCCTGGTCTACGCGGTGATCACGGCCGCCTCGGCGGTGGGGCTGGGGAAGTGGATGCAGGAGGCGAAGTCCGCGCCTGCGCCCGCAGCCGCTCCCGTATCCAGGCCCCTGTTGCCCCTATTGCCTCTGTTCCCACCGTTCCTACGCGTTCCGGCCATCCGCTGGACACGGAGAGGTGATGTCCCCCATGCGTCCGACCTCGCACAGGACTGGTTCGACGCCCGCACGCGGCCGTCCTGGCCGTGGTGGAGGCGATGAAGCACCGCCTCCCCATGGCGGTGGCCTCGGGCGGGGCCCGCCGCCTTCGTCACGCGCGACGACGTCGAACGCGGCAAGCCCGCCCCGGACATCTTCCTGGCCGCGGCCGAGGCGCTCGGGGCGCACCCCTCGCGCTGCCTGGTCCACGAGGACAGCGACGAGGGCATCGTCGCGGCGCACGCGGCGGGCGTGCCGGTGATCGACGTGAGGCCGTTCACGCGTCGCTGACCCGCACGGACGGAGCCGCCGTCTGCCCGGCCTGCTGGGCCGGGATGCGGCGCACGCATTCGATGAGGTAGTCGCCGCTGTCCGGGTCGAGCGTGACGCCGTGGGCCTCGCTGTGGAAGCCGGGGAAGCGCCGGTCGAAGGATTCCAGGGCCTTGAGGTAGCGCAGCAGCGGCCCGTCCTGCGCGCCGGTGCTCTCGCCGGGCATGAGGACGGGGATGCCGGGCGGGGTGACGGTCACCATGGCGGCGGCCACCCGGTCCGCCGCCTCGGCCAGCCGCACCCGCTCGGTGCCGCCGCGGATGAGGCGCTGGTAGCAGTGCTGGGGCGGGGTGACGGGCTCGGGCAGGTCCTGGAAGGCGGTGTCGAGCAGTTCGACCAGGTCCGTCTCGCGCAGGTGGTCGTGCATCTCCTGGCACAGGCCGCGCAGGGTCCCTCCGGTGTAGCGCTGCGGGTGCGCCTCCACCAGCTCCGGCAGGACGCGCTCCAGCGGCGCGTCCTCGTCGTAGAGCGTCTTGAAGTCCATCAGGGCGTCCATGAGCGTGCCCCACTTGCCCTTGGTGATCCCCATGGAGAACAGGATGAGCGTGGTGTAGCTGTCGGTCTTCTCCACCACGATGCTCCTGGTGGCCAGGTAGGCGGTGAGGACGCGGGCCGGGATGCCCCAGTCGGACATCCGACCCGAGGCGTCGATGCCCGGGCAGGTGAGGGTGACCTTGACGGGGTCGAGGAGGCAGTAGCCCTCGGTCAGGCCGGGGAAGCCGTGCCAGTCGGCGCCGGGTTCCAGCTGCCAGCAGGAAGGCTCGCTGCGCAGCAGTCCGGCGGGGGCGTCGGCGAAGGGCACCTGCTCGCCGGTGGCGGGGTCGGTGACCGTCTCGGGCTGCCAGACGCCGAAGAACCAGCCGGGCCGGTCGCCTGCGGCCGCGATGCGCCGGCCGATGCGGACGACCGTCTGGCGGAAGCGGACGGCCTCGGCCACCGCCTCGTCGATCAGCCAGCGGCCCTGCGGCCCGTCCATCATCGCGGCGGCCACGTCCAGGGAGGCGATCATCGGGTACAGCGGCGAGGTGGTGCCGTGCATCATGAACGCCTCGTTGAAGCGCTCGTGCTCCACCGGCGCCCGCGGTGCGGGCTTGACGTGCACCATCGCGGACTGCGACAGCGCGGCCAGGAGCTTGTGCGTGGACTGGGTGGAGAAGACGGTGGGCCGCTCGGGCTCGGGGAAGGTGTCGGGGCCCACCGCCATGCCGTAGCGCCCCGCGTAGAGGGGATGGAACCGGGCGTAGGCGAACCAGGCCTCGTCGAAGTGGAGCCGGGGCGTGCTCGGTGCGAGGGCGCGGGCGACCTGGAGCGTGTCGTAACACAGGCCGTCGTACGTGGAGTTGGTGAGCACCGCGTACTGGGCGTCGGGGGAGACCGCCCCCGGGGTCAGCGGGTTGCGGGCGATCCGGGAGGCGACCGACTGCGCCCGGACCTCGGCGGGCGGCAGCGGGCCCGCCAGCCCGTACCCGTTGCGCGTGGGCACCAGATAGACCGGCCGCGCGCCCGACAGGACCAGGCCGTGCAGGACCGACTTGTGGCAGTTGCGGTCCACCAGCGCGATCTCGTCGCGCGTGACGCTGAAGTGCCCGACCATGCGGTCGCACGTCGAGTCGCCGTGCAGGACGAAGTAGGTGCGGTCGGCGCCGAAGATACGGGCGGCGTTGCGCTCCGCCGCGCCGACCGGGCCGGTGTGCTCGAAGAGCGAACCGAGCTCCTCGACCGAGATCGACAGGTCGCTGCGCAGCAGCCGTTCCCCGAAGTGGTCGTAGAAGGCCCGGCCGACGGGGGACTTGAGGAAGGCGACGCCGCCGGAGTGGGCCGGGGTGTGCCAGGAGTACTCGTGCGTGTCGTCGAACGCGCGCAGCGCCTTGAAGAACGGCGGCAGCAGGTCCTCCTGGTAGCCGCGGGCGGCCCGTGCGATCCGTCCGGCGATGAAGGACGCGGTGTCCTCCAGCGGCCAGATGTAGCCGACGACGGTCTCCGCCACCCACAGGGGCAGGTGGTCGAGGTCCTCGCCGGCCGTGATCAGGAAGACCGGCAGGTCCTGGAAGCGGCGGCCCACTTGGCGCAGCACACCGGCGCCACCGGGCTCGTCGCCTTCCTTGTTGAGCTCCTTGCCGTCCTCCCCGCCGGCTCCGGGAAGCCCCCAGTCGACGACGGCGGCGGCCAGTCCGGCCTCGGTGCGCAGCACCGCCCGGGCGCCGTCGCTCGTGGAGGCCCGGCGCACCTCGTAACCGGCCGCCTCCAACTCCTTCTGGATCCTGCGGAGTTGCTCGGCTCCGGTGCCCCCGTCCCCGGAGTTCTCCCGTACTGCGAACAGAACCGTCCCGTCTGCCATGGCGCCCCCTGATGCTCTGCTGCGATGTCTGCTGCGGTGTGCGAGAGGCAATCGCATGAATACGGGCAGCGGCGCCGCGACCGGGCCGAAACCACCCCGACGAGGGAAAGGGCGACAGCCCCGGCCGGATGTCCCGCTCCGGTAGCGTGCGCTGGTACCCATGGCACGTGGGGCCCGCCGGGGCTCCGGGGAAGGGCGAACGATGAATGCGGCTCCGGATCCGGCCCAGGCAGGCGGTTTGAAGCGGCGGCTGGGCGTCTTCGACGCGGTGGTCATCGGCCTGGGGTCCATGCTCGGGGCGGGGATCTTCGCCGCGCCCGGGCCGGCCGCCGGCGCCGCCGGATCGGCTCTGCTGCCCGCCCTGGCCCTGGCCGCGCTGGTGGCCTACTGCAACGCCACCTCCTCGGCCCGGCTGGCCGCCCGCTACCCGGCCTCGGGCGGGACCTACGTCTACGGCCGCGAGCGCCTCGGCGACTTCTGGGGCTACCTGGCCGGCTGGGGCTTCGTCGTGGGCAAGACCGCCTCCTGCGCGGCCATGGCCCTGACCGTAGGGACATACGCCTGGCCGGGCCGGGCCCACGCGGTCGCGGTGGCGGCCGTGGTGGTGCTGACGGCGGTGAATTACGCCGGAGTGCAGAAGTCCGCCCGGGTGACCCGGGCGATCGTCGCCGTCGTCCTGGCGGTCCTGGCGGCGGTGGTCGCCGTGTGCCTGACCGGCGGAACGGCAGAAGCCGGCCGTCTGCACCTCGGCGCGGACGCCGGCGCGGGCGGGGTGCTCCAGGCGGCCGGGCTGCTGTTCTTCGCGTTCGCCGGGTACGCCCGCATCGCGACCCTCGGCGAGGAGGTCCGCGACCCCGCCCGCACCATCCCCCGTGCGATCCCGCTCGCCCTGGGCATCACCCTCGTGGTGTACGCGGCCGTCACCGCCGCGACGCTGTCCGTCCTCGGCCCCGGCGGGCTCGCCGAGGCCACCGCACCACTGGCGGAGGCCGCGCGCCTGTCCGGCGCCCCCGCCCTCGTGCCCGCCGTGCGCGCCGGTGCGGCCGTCGCCGCCCTCGGCTCCCTGCTCGCCCTGATCCTGGGCGTCTCCCGTACCACCCTCGCCATGGCCCGCGACCGCCACCTGCCCCACGCCCTGGCCGCCGTCCACCCCCGCTTCGCAGTCCCGCACCGCGCCGAACTCGCCGTCGGGGCGGTCGTCGCGGTGCTCGCCGCGACGGTGGACGTACGGGACGCGATCGGCTTCTCCTCCTTCGCCGTCCTGGCGTACTACGCCGTCGCCAACGCCGCCGCGTGGACCCTCACCCCGGAGGAGGGGCGCCCGCCGAGGCCGGTCCCGGTCATCGGGCTGACCGGCTGCGCGGCCCTGGCGTTCGCCCTGCCCGTGACGTCGGTCGCGGCCGGAGCCGCGGTCCTGGCGGCGGGGGCGGCCGCCTACGGCCTCCGCAAGCTCGTCTCCCGCGCCTGACGGCAGGCGGTGGCCCGTCGCTCGACCCGAACGGGTTTGCGGATGGCGGAGTCGGTGAACTCCCCGCAATGCTCGGGCCGTTGGTGCCAGACTTCCGGTCGCAGGCCCGGATGACGAGTCCCGGCCGGGCGGAGAACGGGGGATCACTGTGAAACGTCGCGTCAGAACACGCTTGGCGGCACGGAAGGACGTGCTCCTGGCCCGCTTCGTGAAACTTCCGGTCGTATGGAAGGTCGTGGTCATCGCCGGGCTCGCCGTGTGCGGATACTTCTCCGCGAAGTTCATCCTCGCCGTGGTCCTCGGCCTTCTCCTGACCGTTTTCGCCATCGCTGCGATCCTGTTCATGCCCTTCCTGCTCATCGGGGGCCTCGCGGGCGGCGGCAGAAGCGGCCGCAGGAAGTCGGCGCGGCACAGCTATGAGAAGTGGTGCGAGGAGAACGACGGGCGCGGCCGCTACCACTCGGACAGCGGCGTGCCGTTCTGACCGGCGGGCGCCCGTGCCTTCACGAGGCCCGGCGCCTTCACGAGGCCCGGCGACTTCTCGCCCAGGCAGTCGACGACCCGGGTTGCCCGGCCCCGGGGGCCGACGGCGTGGACGGTGTGTCAGCCGTCCGGCTCGGTCGCGGTGCGGTCAGTGCGTGGAAGTCGCCGGTGTCGCTTTGAGCGTGAGGGCTCCCGGAATGGCGGCGAAGGCGGTGCCGAGCTCGGCGGCGAGGGCGTTTCGTCCCGGGCCGCCCGGGAGGGACACCCACGTATCCATCGCGTAGTGACAGGCGGCGACGAGGAAGTCGAGGGCCAGGCGCAGGCGCAGGTCGTCGCGGGGGTCTTCGACGCGGAGCCGGCGCCGGAGGGTCTCGGCCGCGCTGCGGGCGGTGCGGTCGCAGAAGTGCAGGCCGTGGGCGTCCATGGACGGCGTCTCGGCGGCCAGGCGGCGGCTGAGGCGGACGCGTCGCGTCCATCCCTCGTCGGTCATCCGCTCCAGCGCTGCGAACACCGATGCCTGCAGCATCTCCAGGACCGTTTCGCCGCCCGGTTCACCCGGTTCCCGCGGTGCGCCTGGTTCGCGGGTCTCCAGGTCGTCGAGGAACGCCGCCCACAGATCCTGGGTCGGCGCCATCGCCACGTCTTCCTTGCTGGCGAAGTTGCGGAAGAACGTGCGCTTGGAGACCTCGACCGCGTCGCACAGCTCGTCCAGCGTCGCCCCGTCGAAGCCCCGTTCCGTGAACAGCTCCAGGGCGGTGTCGATCAGCGCCTGGCGGGTGCGCAGCTTCTTGCGCTCGCGCAGCGGGAGGCGCTCTGCGGGCGCAGACGCGGCCGCGGGTGCGCCCGCAGGTGCGTCGGGAGCGCCGGATGCGTCAGGTGTGCCAGGTGCGCCGGTGGTTGCCATCACGGCCAGTGTAGCGAGGGCGCTAATGCCACCTGTAGGTTAATGCCACTGAGTGGCACAATCGCATCGGTGCAGTCGATCCCAAAGCCGATCCCGAAGCCGATCCCAAGCCCGACCCCGAAGCCGAACCCGAAAGGCCTGACCCTCCATGCGCGCACTCCTCGTCGATCCCGCCGCCCCCGGCCGCCTGCGCCTGGGCGAGGCACCGGACCCCGAACCCGCCCCGCACCAGGCGCTCGTCCGCGTCGCCGCGACCTCGCTCAACTTCGGCGAGGTCCAGCACGCCCTGGCGGAGGCGCCCGCCGGAGCCGTACTCGGCTGGGACGCCGCCGGTGTCGTCGAACGCGCCGCGGCCGACGGCTCCGGCCCCGCCGCCGGCACTCCCGTGGTCACGCTCGCCCCCGACGGCGCCTGGGCGGAACTGCGCGCGGTCGACACCGATCTCATCGGCACCGTCCCCGCCGGCACCGACCTCGGCGCCGTCAGCACCGTCCCCGTCGCCGGCGCCAGCGCTCTGCGCGCCCTGCAGCGACTCGGCCCGATCCTCGGCAAGCGCGTCCTGGTCACCGGCGCCACCGGGGGAGTCGGCCGGTACGCGGTCCAGCTCGCCCGCCGCGGCGGAGCGCACGTCATCGCCTCCACCGGCGACCCCCGCACGCACGGCGACAGCCTGCGCGCCCTCGGCGCACACGAGATCGTGACCGGCCCCGAAGCCCTCGCCGAACCCGTCCACGGAGTCATCGACATGGTCGGCGGACGCCACCTGGTCGAGGGCTACGCCCGCCTCGCCGAACACGGCACCCTCGTCTCGGTGGGCCGCGCCGCACAAGCCCCCGACACCTTCCCGCCCAGCGCCTTCTCCGGCGCCCCCACCGGGCACGACCGTTCGCTGACCAGCTTCTTCCTGCTGCGCTGCACCGGACTCGGCCCCGACCTGACCCTCCTGGCCGGCCTCGTCGCCTCCGGAGAACTCGAACCCCGGATCGCCTGGCGCGGCCCGTGGGACGCGGCCGCCGACGCCGTCGGCCTGCTCCTCGAACGCCGCCTGCACGGCAAGGCGGTCATAGACCTCGCCTGACCCCTCCGCCCGGGCCGGGGCCCGGCCGGTGACGGTGCCTAAGATCGCCGGATGGACATCTCCCGGCTCCCCGCAGAGGCGCGTCGGCGGCGCAGCGCCGAGATACGTGAATTCCTGCGCTCGCGCCGGTCCCGCCTGACTCCCGAGGACGTGGGAATGCCGTCCGGCGGCGGGCGCCGCACCCCCGGCCTGCGCCGCGAGGAAGTCGCGGTGCTCGCCGGGGTCGGGGTGTCCTGGTACACGTGGCTGGAACAGGGCCGCGAGATCAACGTGTCGGCCGACGTGCTGGACGCCGTCGCGCGCGTGCTGCGCTTCGACGCCGCCGAGCGGGAACACCTGTACCTGCTCGCCGGCCTCAACCCGCCCCAGGCGCCCGCGTCCGACCGGGAGGTTCCCTCCGGGCTCCGGCGCGTGATCGACGGCTGGCTGCCCAGGCCCGCCTACGTCATCGACCGGCACTGGAACCTGGTCGTGATCAACCGCGCCGCCCGCGTGGTGTTCGGCTACGACGAGGGCGTCCACAACTGTCTGGTGAACTTCTTCACCAACGCGCGCCACCGCACGGTGCTGCACCGCTGGGAGGACGCGGCGCGGGCGATCGTCGGCCAGTTCCGGGCGGACGCCGCCCGCTACCCGGACGATCCCGAGTTCGGCCGGCTCGCCGCCGGCATGTGCGCCGCGAGCCCCGCGTTCGCCGCCATCTGGGCGGAGCACCCCGTCGGCAGCGCCGCCCACGGCATCAAGGTGCTCGTCCTCCCGGAGACGGGGCAGCTGACCTTCGAATACACCACGCTGCCGCTGTCCGACCTGCCCGGTCACCGGCTGCTGCTGTACACGCCCGCACCGGACACGGACACCGGCTCACGGCTGGAGGCCCTGCTGTCCACGCCGGAGGCGCTCGCAGGCTGATCTCCCGGCATCACCGCGCTCCGCCTGACGCGGCCTCAGGGTGGTGGTGCCGGACCCAGGCTCAGCCGACCCTTCCGGCCCGGACCGTCCCGCTCGAAGATCGTCGGCATGAAGCGATTCACGAACAGGACGGTCCTGATCACGGGCGGCACCAGCGGCATGGGCTTCGCCACCGCACAGCGGCTCCTCGACGAGGGCGCGTACGTCGTCATCACCGGGCGCGACCAGGCGCGCCTCGACGCCGCCGTCGCCCGGCTCGGCGCCGTGCCGGAGCGCATCCTCGCCGTCCGCGCGGACGTGGCCTCGCAGGCCGACCTCGACCACCTCATGCGCCGGACGGAGACCTGGCGCGGCCATCTCGACGCGGTCTTCGCCAACGCGGGCGTCGGGGTGTTCAAGCCGAGCGCCGAGATCACCGAGGCCGACTTCGACCACGTCGTCGACGTCAATTTCAAGGGCGTCTTCTTCACCGTCCACAAGGCGCTGCCGCTGCTGCGGGACGGCGGTGCCGTCGTCGTCAACGCCTCCTGGACCCTGCACCGCGGACTGTCCGTGGCGTCCGTCTACTCCGCCAGCAAGGCCGCCGTCCACAACCTGGCCCGTACCCTGGGCGCGGATCTCGCCCCGCGCGGCATCCGGGTCAACTCCGTGAGCCCCGGCTACATCGACACCGAGATGTACCGGGAGGCGACCCCCACACCCGATGCCGAGGCGCGCAGCGTCGCGGAGGTCCCCCTGGGTTCCCTCGGCCACCCCGGCGACGTCGCGGCGGCCGTGGCGTTCCTCGCTTCGGACGACGCCGCGTACATCACCGGCCAGGACCTCGTCATCGACGGCGGACTCGTCGGTTCCGTGCCAGCGGCGATCCAGGGGTGACGCGTGGGACACGAGACGTTCCCGTGTCCCGGAGGGCGATCTCGTCGGCGATGACGTCGCCCAGCCGCCGGACCCCTTCGCGGATGCGCTCCGGCGGCGGGTAGCAGAACGAAAGGCGCATGTTCGCCCGGCCGCTGCCGTCGGCGAAGAAGCCGGCACCGGGTACGTAGGCGACGCGGGCGCCGGTCGCCCGCGGCAGCATGGCCTTCGCGTCCAGCCCGTCGGGCAGCGTGGCCCAGACGAAGAAGCCTCCGGCCGGGGCTGTCCAGGTCACACCCGGGGGCATGTACGCGGTGAGGGCGCCGAGCATCGCGTCGCGGCGTTCGCGGTACATCTCCCGGAAGACCTTGATCTGGTCCGGCCAGGGCTCGGTGCGCAGGTAGCGGTCGACGGCGAGCTGCGTGAAGGGGGACTGGGACAGGACCGCGGACTCGGCCGCCAGGACCAGCTTGTCCCGGACGGCGGCGGGCGCGAGGGCCCAGCCGACGCGCAGCCCCGCGGCGAAGGTCTTGGAGAACGAACCGAGGTAGACCACGTCGTGGCGGCGAGCCGCGTCGGCACGCAGGGCGCGCACCGGCTCGCCGTCGTAGCGCAGCAGCCCGTACGGGTTGTCCTCCAGGATCAGCACCCCGGCGCGGCGGCAGACTTCGAGGACCTGGTGCCGCCGCGCGGCCGAGAGGGTCACTCCGGCGGGATTCTGGAACGTCGGCACCGTGTAGAAGAGCTTGGGGGCGCGCCCCTGGGCGTGCAGACGGGCGAACGTGTCGGCCAGGGCCTCGGGGACGACTCCGTCGCCGTCCATCGGGACGTGGGCGATACGGGCCTGGTACGCGGCGAAGGTGTTGATCGCCGTCACGTAGGTGGGAGCCTCGGTGACCACGGTGTCGCCCGGGTCGAGGAAGATCTTGGCGACCAGGTCCAGGGCCTGCTGCGAGCCGCTGGTGACGACCACGTCGTCCGGTGCGGCGGTGATGCCTTCGAGGGCCATGACGTCGCAGATGCTCTCGCGTAACGACCCGACGCCTTGCGCGGAGCCGTACTGGAGGGCGACCGTCCCCTGCTGCAGAACGAGGTCGGCCATCACCGCGCTGACGGTCTCCAGGGGCAGCGCCGCGACGTTCGGCATCCCGCCGGCCAGGGAGACCACCTCCGGGCGGGCCGCCACGGCGAACAGGGCCCGCACCTCGGAGGCAATCATTCCGTCCGTGCGGGCGGCGTAGCGGCTCCGCCAGGGGTCGAGCGCGGGACGTTTCTCCGGCGAGCCAGGTGAATCAGGTGAATCGGGTGAATCTGATGGTTCATCGGACTGCGACTGCATCGGCCGTCTCCCTCACCGCACCGTGACCTCGGAATGGACCCGAGGGTAGTGAGGCGGGCGGGTGACATCTTCCTTCCGTCACCCGCCCGGGTGACGGAAGGAAGAAGGCGAAACCGTGGCGGCTGGTGGCTACTTCGGCTGCTGCGGCACCGCCACGGACGCCTGTACGTGGTGCAGGTGCACCACGACGTCGAAGGCGCGTCCGAGAGCGAGCGGCGGCGTCGGGTCGTTGGGGTACCGCCCGGGGACGACGAACGTGGGGCGCTCGGTGTTCAGCCAGCTCTTGACGGCCGGGTTGCGGCCGGCCGCGCGCAGGTCGACGTAGAAGTCGCGGTGGCGCACCTGGCCGAGGGTGTACTCGTTGCTGCCGGGCGCGGCCGGTCCGACGCTGTAGGTTCCCGGCTCGCCCGTCGCCGTCTTGGCGCGGTAGTCGCCGCCGTAGAAGGAGGTGCCGACGGCGAGGTAGTCGCGGCCCGCGAGCTCGCGCAGGTCCGCACCCATCGTGACCGGGTAGTACTCGGGCACCGCGGACTCGTAGGAGACGTGCCCGTTGTGGGCCGAGACCACGATCCGCTCGCCGGTCTGCCGCTGCCACCACACGGCGGTCTCCGCCATGGTCCGGTCGCGGTGGCGGCTGGCGGCCTTCGCCTGGGCCGGGTCGCTCCAGTCCACGGTGTACTCCGTGGCCATGTGCGAGATGATCCGGGCCTCCTGCAGCACCCAGGGGTCCTGCTTCCCGGCCTTGGACAGCAGCTGGTAGGCGGCCTCCGCGTCCTTGGCGATCGCCTTCCGCTCCGCGAGCGGCAGGGCGTTGTACGCGGCCATGCGCGCGGCCACGCCGGTGGGCAGGGCGCGCAGTGCGGCGTAGTGACGGCGGAGTCCGGGCGCGAGGGCGGGCTCGTTGCCCTCCGCCCAGGTGAGGATGCGCTCGTACTGTTCCGGGTCGGCGTCGGAGAAGTCCATGCCCACGACCCGGATCTTGTGCGAGCCGGAGCGGTTGTACTCCCGCATCCAGTCGAAGAGCTGGGCGAGTTCCTCCGTGTTGAGCAGGGAGTACCCGTCCTGGAACTCCTCCCGCATGATCTGCCGGACGTCGCCCTTGCCGGTGAGGAGGTACGTGTTCAGCCGCGTGGCCGCCGACCAGCTGATCTCCATGGCGTAGGCGGAGAAGCCCTCGCGCCGGACCAGCTGCCTGAACAGCCGGTCCTTCACCGTGAACACCTCCTTCGAGCCGTGCGAGGCCTCGCCGAGGCCGACGATGGACGCACCGCGGGTCATCGAGGCGAACGCGGCCAGGTCGCCCGCCGGCCCGCCGGGCTCGGCGGTGCGCAGCGGGTGGGCGTACC